>UQJF01000023.1 GCA_900541315.1 uncultured Clostridium sp.
AAAGAAAGCTGCGCCACAGCCTTGGCAAGCCATCGCGCAGCGATTTTGTTCAACTGGAAGTTATAGTGCAATCTTTTTCCATTTTCTAATCTTGGTTCTAAAGGTTCCGAACGGAGCAACTGTATTAACATGTATGAATTTGTATACTTCCCATACAGCTGTTTTAGTTGCTTCGTCAGCCCATTTTCTCATATGTGGTTTAAATAATTCTTCATCACTCAGAGAATCAATCATTGCATAAATAGAGTTGATATTCTCATTCAATCTGTCTTTCAATTCTTGCAGTGACAGCTGAGCATATGTATCTGTGAACCATTGATATAATTCGCCAAGCTGATTCCACTTAAAATTATCCGAAGGAGTTTTGACAGGAATACCCTTTCTTTCGTCTGATTCCCATTTAATAACAAGAGTTGTCCAGCCAACCTGATAAGCAAGATTTTCTGCCGGAGTTCGATCGATCTCATCAATTCTCTTATCTTTTAAATGCTCCGGAATATCATTAAATTCTGAAATATACTTTGCAAAGCTTTTATTTATCTCGTTTTTAAGTTCGTCTTTATTCTCATATGTTCTCAATAGTCTATCTCCTCAGCTTCCGATTTTCCAGTTTCAAAAACTGGAACTTTCAAATTAGTCTTTGCAAACAACCTTTGAACCTTCACCATCAATTACAATTCCCTGACGGTTGTTAATTGGGGATAGATTCAAATCCGAAAATTCAGTCATTATTTTCTCGGTAACTTTCTTAAATGGTGCTGTAAGATAATGCGGAAGAACATAGAAATCAATCAAATCAAGCCCTGCATCATCTTCTTGTGAGTAGTCCTCCGGCTTTTCATCCATTTGTTCAATATATTGGATAGTTGGAGCGCATATAATCGCACCTGCCGATTCACCGATCATCAGTTTTCCCTTTTCCAATTCCTTCTTCAATAGCTCATCCGTTCCCGTTTTACGAAGCTGGTCCATAAGGAAGAAAGAATTTCCACCAGTAAAATATATCACATCCGCATCTTCAAAAACAGACTGTATCGTTAAATAAGCCTCCGTTGAAATATCAATTTCAGTTACGGCTGCTCCCAGTTTATTGAATAGCTTTCGAGCCGAGCCGACATAACCGGTATAGCCTTCACGCAGCGAAGCTGTGGGAATAAATGCGACTTTCTTGTTATCAATTTCTTCTTTTATCAAACTTCCTACACTTGAAAAGTGCGAACATAAAAACAGTTTCATCCATATCCTCCATTTATACCTTATAGGTGTTTTAGTTCTATCTATCCACTTTTTTGTTCGCCGATACAATCAGCATCATGGGACGGCGCATTTCATCCTGCATCCCCGGAATATCCATCATGTATTCCGGCGGCTGCGGCTCCACAATATGATTTATTATAAAACCATTTGAAAGCAGTGTATTTAGATATGTGGTCAGTGTTCTATGAAATTTTGTAACCTTTTCTCCCAAAAACACAGCTGTTCGTTTGCCCTCATAATAATAATTATCCACCGGAAAATGCAGTATTTCTCCTTTTTTGTTATAATACCAGTCTTGTGTTCCATAGGCAGTAAAAACAGGATGTTCAACCGTAAAAACTAGCTTACCACCAGACTTCAGTATTCTATATATCTTTTTTACTAAAATCTCATAATCTGCTACATAGTGAAACGCAAGTGAACTTAATATTACATCAAAACTCTCCTCTGGGAATTCCACATCTTCTATAGCACAGCATTTATATTCAACCTGTGGAAAATGTGTTTTTTCTTTGGCTACCTCGAGCATTTTATGAGAAATATCAACACCTACAACAGAAGACGCTCCGTGTTCCATCGCATAAATACAGTGCCATCCATAGCCGCATCCTAAATCAAGCACACGCTTATCTTTAAAATCCGGCAGCAGCTTTCTCAATGTTTCCCATTCTCCTGCACCGGCTAGTCCCTGCTGTGAGCGACTCATTTGACTGTATTTTTGAAAAAATATATCATCATCATATTTGTTTTCTTTTCCATATTCTACATAATTCAACATCTTTCACCTCGCTGTAAACTTCAAAGTTTCTGTTCCTTACAAATTTCGATTTATCGTGATACAAAATATTCAGCTTTTTTCACCCATTCTTTTTTTATTTCTCACATGGTTGCCTGGGTACTAAGATGTGGATGTACTTCACCTTCAAAAGAACAGCTGATATCGAAAATATTTTCCCAGCTTTTCTGTTTTTCCTCTTCAGAATACACTGCTGAATCGTCAATAGGGAAAATAATGTCGCCATCATTTAGGACGCAGTGCCAGTAATCAAAATCAGAAAGTAAAACCAGATTGTCCGGGACTTCAATAGTCAGTAAAACAATAGGTGTACCTTTTTCTCCCCAATTACGCCCATGCACACGCATATCCAGTCGTTTCCGCATGCCTTCCCACTGGTACCAGGCCCACACGGGGAATATAACACCTTCTGGTGGTTCACCTATACGCTTTTTCATTTGCTCTGCCATCCACAGATAAGAATCTTCAAACCAATCTGCCGCAATGAAATTTTTGTCTGCCCTGAGCACTCCGGTTTGTTCCATTTTTTCATATGCACGTTTATGCTGTATTGACCACAAAAGCATGATACACCTCACTGAAATCTTCTGAATTATCTATTATTCTACCATAAAAAATAGAGCCGGTGCAAAAAAATCACACCAACTCTATCCAGACATTCATTCTTCATTTTCCGGGAATCCAAAGATCAGAGAAAATTCCACTTGTGAGAGGTTTTCTGCTATTTCAGTGTTCCTGGGATGGAGCGTGTATTTTATGTCTTCATAATGGTTTGTAAAAATTTTCTGTAAGATATTCATAAGACTATTATGAGATATATTTTGAAAAAAAGGATTCCCCAACCACTCAATCTTAAGGAACTGGGGAATTTTCACTTAATATGATAGAAAAGGGTTTTTGATTCCAACATTTTAGGTTAAAGTCTCACTGTGATTTAGCACCGATGTACTGTACAGAAACAGCACATCCTGATTTTTGAATTCTATAAAACGGTCAAGTAAATCCGCTCGCAGATACCGGATATCAACCAATGTAATCTTTGCATACCCTCCTGCCAGAAGAGGAGCAATACTGCTGCCAAAGGAATCACGAAAGATGATAAGTTCCCTGTCTGATTTGTAGTTGGGATTCTCAATGGTGATAAGGGAACGGGGACCGGAAAGAAAGATTTCATAGGGATCCTTTCCGGATTTCTTTTCCATATTATAGATGCCGCCTATTGTCTGATCTTCATGATTTGTTACGATACAGCTATCTAAGACATCATTGGACAGATAATACAGTGTGTCCGGCGGAAGCGGGAGCGCAGACTGACCGTAATATACACCATAAAAGGGTAAATCCAGTGCATATTCTGTATAGTTTCCGGAGATAGAAGCACCCATGCTTTCAGCAAGGACCGCGGCTGTCTCTGGAAGCTTCTCCTGACGCCAGTGGGTGTCCGTCTTGTAGTAATCCGTAATATCCAGTGTTTTTGTAATATCAATATAGTTAGCATAATCCATGCTATTTTGCATTATATGGCACAGTTCCTTATAGTCCATGGAGAGGTATCCATATTTCTCAGCAAGAAAATAGCTTTTATCCGGTACAATAGAGAGATAGATATCCATCTTCTTGTCCATTAAATACTTCTCATAGATATATTCAAACTGGTCCGTTGCATGTTCCAGAGAATCCGTATGCAATGGGTATTCAAGTTTTGCGGCATATCCGTCCTTTATATAAATATCATGATTATCAAGCTGGCCGAACACATGGTAGATTGTGTAAGCTTTCAGCGTACGGAACTGATTTCGCAGCGGAAATTGATTCAGGGTATATTTCTCAAAACCTGTCATAAAGCTTCCGTCGGATATGACCTCCAGGGAAAGTGCCGGACGCTGGGCAAGCTTTCGACGTTCGCTGTCGGAAAAATCCCTGGAGGGCAGCAGCCAGGATGCCAATGTAAGACTTATAAAGATGAGACCCGGTACAACCACAGTCAATATGCGGTTCATGTTCGTTATACTTTTTATACGTTTATATTCGTTCATCTGTCATTCCTTCCTGAAACTGGATATTCCTAGAACCTGAAATAAAGGAATGGGTTAAAAGAGCCATCTACCAGATAGGCCGTGCAAACAAGCAGCAGGGCAGAAAGAACCACAGGTTCAGCCAATGCCATAACCGCCGCACCTGCTTTCCATCGCTGAATCCCCTTGCAAAAGGATTTTGGAATAGGTGTTGCACCAAGGAAAGCAATTATCAGAACCACAAAATAGCTGCGGAAATAGTAGCTGAACTCAGCTGAAACCAACGGATATGCGTCTGCTCCAAACATGGCTTTTATATATGAAAATGCCTGGGACATATTAACAGCATCAAAAAACACAAAACTGACCACGACAGCAGTAAATACGTAGATATGGCTTAACATGCGGCTTTTTTTCAGATGGTTTAGGAGAAAGACCTTTTCCAAAATCAGCAGCAGGGCAAAATAAAGACCCTAGATCACGAAATTCCAGGCGGCACCATGCCAAAAGCCTGTCAGCATCCAGACCAGGAATTTTGCCGGAGCCTCCGCCTCATGCTCTGCATCACCGCCTACAGCTGAAAACTGCTTATCTTCGCCAAAGGCATCCCAAACCTCTGTATAAAAATCAACTGCCGATTCAATCACAGTTCCCTGGGGCTTAGGTGGGTCATTTGCCGGCTTACTGCCGCAGCCTGCCAGAGAGACAGCCATGGTAAGAATCAGAAGAGAAGTAATCGTTTTTTTCATATTGGAAAATTCCTTTCAGTTATTTGTTTCTGCATATCAGGCTATATTATCTCAGAAAAGCCAGCATAAAGTAAGGCAGGTAACAGAACAGTAAGAAATGTAAAGATTAATTAAGATATTGCAGAAGACTTCGGAAAATTTAAAACAGAGCTTCAAGAAACTCTTCCAGTTTGTCTGTTTGGTAAATAAAAGGAAGGAAAGAAACAATAAAAGAGCAGGTATGAAATAGGAGCAATATCAATTTCAGACCTGCTTTTGACTTTATAGATTCATTTATTCAAGCATTTCCTGTGCTTTCAACAGGTTCCGCAGGCAATAGTAAAAGGCCGGAATCAGAAAGGCGTCTGCCATAAGCCACGCAAGAGGAGAAGCAAAGCATATGATAATATAGCCGAAGATGGGAACCAGTGCAAATCCAACCAAAGCCCGGGCGATCATCTCGCAGACACCGGCGAGAATGGCAAGAAGACTGTAGCCCATTCCCTGAATGGTAAAACGCCATACATTGACGATGGTAAGCGGAATATAAAACAGAGAATTAAAGGTTAAAAACTGGTGAGCCTGATGAATTACAACTGTCTCCGAAGCATCTACAAAGAGCAGTGGGATCACACCGCCGAACAGGGTCAGGACAATGCATGCCAGAACCGAGTAGATGCTTCCAATGAAGGTTGCAGAACGAACTCCCTGGCGGATACGGTCAGTTTTCCCGGCACCGGCATTCTGTCCGGCATAGGTTGCCATTGTGCCTCCCAGTGCATCAAAGGGGCAGCAGAAGAACATACCGATCTTCTGACCGGCAGTAACCGAGGCAACCGCAATGGAACCGAGAGAGTTGATGGCGGTCTGGATTACCACCGAACCGATGGCGGTGATGGAGTACTGAAGTCCCATCGGAATACCCATCATGCAGAGACGATAGAGGTGGTAGGTACTGATTCGTGTTTCCTCCCGATGCATTTTTAAAATATCGAATTTCTTCTTCATATAAATCAGGCAGAGAATGCCTGAAACAGCCTGTGCAATCACCGTAGCATAAGCAGCACCGGCTGTTCCGGTTCCTATCTGTACGATGAAAAACAGATCCAGTACGATATTAAAGAGACTGGATAAAATCAGAAAATAAACAGGTGTCCTGGAGTCTCCCAATGCACGGATGATACCGGCTAAGGTATTGTACAGATACGTGGCCGGAATACCGGCAAACACAAAGAAGATATAGCTGTAGGCACCGTCGATGATATTGTCCGGTGTCTGCATCCAGACAAGAATCTGACGGGTCAGCAGACAGACGATTACGGTCATAACCACAGCGAAAAAAGATGCCAGCCATCCGGCATTGGCAACGAAACGCCGCATGTTCTTATAATCCTGGGCGCCGAACCGCTGAGCAACCGGAATGGAGAATCCGGTGCATACACCGATTACAAAGCCATTAATCATAAAGTTGATAGCAGCTGTGGAGCCAACGGAAGCCAGGGCATCCACGCCCAGAAACTTTCCTACAATAATGGTATCGACCATGCTGTAAAATTGCTGAAACAAAAGCCCCATCAGCATGGGAATGGCGAATCCAAGAATCAATTTAGCCGGGCTTCCAGTTGTCATATCTTTAATGGTAGATTGTTTTGCAGATTGACTCATAAAGCAGTCTCCCTTCTTTTACAAATCAAACAAGTATAGCTGAATCCGAAATCACATGGAATTGATCAAAAAATCTCAAACATAAATTTTATAAGAAAGATGGAAAATTGGCAATTCATAAAAGTCACGAAAAATTGGAACGATAAAAGAAAAAATTTGGAATAAGAAGCATTGGAAAAATCTCTTGATTTCAACCGGATTGTAGCTACAGGAATATGACTAATGCTTTGTTTCTATGAATGTTCCTCACTTTATCGCTACCTAAATGACATTGATGGCTGAATTGTAACCAATTTTATTATGATTGGTACTGGTGAGCCAGTCTTTTCTGTGTTACAATATATACGTTATGAATAAACACGGTCCTGAATCATGGAGGCACAAACTATGGAACCAATGTATTTGTCAATCCAACCGGAAAAGACTGGAGAACGCATAAAAAAGCTGCTTTTGGAACAGGGATATACGATTCGGGAGATCCAGGGAGCTTTCGGATTTGAAAATCCGCAGGCTATTTATAAATGGCTATCCGGCAAATCGTTACCCAGCATAGATAATTTTGTTATTTTAAGTAGATTATTACATACTACGATTGAAGATATCCTCGTCATTGACGGGGATATTCCTCGTTTATGGGGGATTTTAAACCGATGGTTGAATGACATCTGCCACCGAATGATTTACAATCGGATCAGAAACAAATGATGGAAGATGAGGATAGAGAGGAAGGCGAAAATCATGCAGAAAATCACATCGGCTTATGCAAATAAGATGCTGAGAAGCCTTGAGGAAGACAAAGCATTCTGGGTCAACAAGGAAGCATCATCCAGTACTTACATTGCTGCTGTCAATGAGGAGCCGGTCATTCCGGAATACGATTACATGACAGTTGCGAATACAATTGATGAGATAGACAGGAAAATCGTCACTATTAAACACGCATTGAACCTGACCAATGCCACAGCAAAAGTGCAGGTGGGTGAACAGGAGATGAGCATTGACAGTATTCTGGTTCGAATGGCTCAGCTCAATAAGAGAAAGGCTGTTCTTGATGATATGCGTAAGAGACTGCCAAAAACGCGTGTGTATGGCAGTGCATTTAGCTCATCTGGTTCAGCGCCTGAGTATAAGTATATCAACTACGATCCGGAACTGATCCGGCAGGAATATGACCGTATTTCCAATACGATCATGGACATGCAGATCGCACTGGATCGCTATAACCAGACGGTGCTGTTTGAGGTAGATATCTGATCACTCATTCCGTGCAGGACATATTTCTAACAATACTTACTGGCGGTTACGGTTCATAGTTATCGTTTATCGGTTATTTGTTATCGGGTTATGTGTTCCGGTTCATGGAAACGACTTTTGGAAAGCATATAATGCAGATTTTCAAAATGTCCTGTAAAAACCTGTGAGAGATCACGGTGCCAAGGTACGGTTTTCAGGCACGACGGCTGCGGGAGCAATTCCGCAGCCATTTTTTATGGTAAGAAAAGCCACTGTATAGTTTCAGATTTTAGTAACTGTACAGTGGCTTTTTGGTGAAAACTGTTTTATAAGTCAGGTTAAACTTGCGAACACGCACATTACATCATTCTTATCAGACCAATGACCCTTCCAAGAATCTCAACATGATCTGTAATGATCGGATCCATGGCATCATTTTCAGGCTGCAGGCGGTAGTGATCTGTTTCCTTGAAGAAACGCTTTACAGTAGCGGAATCATCTAAAAGGGCAACTACGATCTCGCCGTTTTCAGCAGTTGGACGCTGCTCAACAATCAGCTGGTCTCCTGGAAGGATGCCGGCATTTATCATGCTTTCACCTTTTACATGGAGCATAAAGGTCTCAGCATTAGGAAGAGATTCTGCCGGGAATGGAAAGTAGCTTTCAATGTGTTCCTCTGCCAGGATCGGTTCTCCTGCTGCAACTGTACCAATAACTGGGATATTTACCATTTCCTTCCGGTTAAAATTGAATGTATCGTCCAAAATCTCAATAGCTCTTGGCTTAGTAGGATCGCGATGGATATATCCTTTTTCTTCCAGAGCAGAGAGGTGAGAATGGACAGAAGAAGTGGATTTCAATTTTACAGCTTCACAGATATCCCGCACAGCTGGCGGATATCCTTTTTTTAAGATCGTAATTTTTATGTATTCTAATATTTCCTGTTGCTTTGCAGTAAGTTTATCCTGGGCCATAAAAATTCCCCCTTCTGTTTTGTAATAATCTTTTACTGATACTATAGTAACATATGTTCGATAAAAATGCAAACCTTTGTTCGGTTTTTGCGTACTAAATGATTGACAAACATATGTTCTGATGATATAGTATGAATATAAAAAGAACAAATGTTCGCATCTGCTTTAGACGAATGAGGAGGAAACGTTATGAGGAGAAGAAGATTAGTAAGAAGACGGTTTTTGACAGGATGCTTTATCATGCTGCTTTTTGTTACCATTCTCACAGGACGGAGTATGCTCACGACTATGGCAGAAGAGGAACCTGTGACAGTAAGCCCATATTACCGGAGTGTGGAGATCAAAGAGGGAGACAGTCTGTGGAATATAGCCCGTCAGTACAAGAAGGGGAGCCATATGTCTACAGAAGAATACGTTAAGGAATTAAAACGAATGAATTCCCTTCGCTCTGATACGATCCATAAGGGCCAGTTCCTTACGGTTGTTTATTATAAGTAGTTATTTTTAGAAAAATGAACGAATTAGGAATGTCATCATATTAAAAGGCACATTGAAAAATTCATATTTTAGGAAAACTGTGCTTATTGAGAAATGTTTCTAATGAGAAAAGTTACCTGTAACCCTACTTGTTTTTTCGTGTTTTATCTGATAGGATATATAAAGAAGTTAGCTAACACTAACTATATTTTAACAGTAGTAAATGAGGTATCCTATGAGTAAAGAAACACTTGATCTGATGCTTAGCTTAAACAGGCAGGAACTGGAAATCCAGATCGCACTTCAGTGTGCGCCCCTTCTTACTGGACGTAAGATATCCAATCTTCTGACAGTAGACAGGAGTTTTCGCAGTGCAGTATTGGGGCTGTTCCGTTCCAGTGCCGTTTCCTGTTATGTTCTTTATGAGTCGGTTGACCGTATTACCTTTCTTTTGTATGTACGGGAAAAGCTGGAAGCTTATTTAAGAACAGAAAAGGTTAAGAAGCTGATGCTGGAGTTTGGATGCAGTGGGTGTACGCTTTCTAAGATCCTTTATAGCGTATCAGGACGTTACCGTGAGCATATGGAAGGAAATGGTGATTTTCCTCATGAGATTGGATTGCTTCTCGGATATCCGCCGGAAGATGTAATAGGTTTTATTGAAAACCGGGGACAGAATCCGCTATATATCGGATACTGGAAAGTATATTCCAATTTGGAAGAATGCCGGAAAGTATTTGCTGGATATGATCAGGCAAGAGAAAAAGTGATCCACATGGTATCTTCAGGAATGACTGTTAAAAACATTATGGAGCTGTATGATTTGCATTCATGCAAATTAATGGCAGTATAGGAGGAAGAATAAATGGACGAAATCATGGTAGTTTACTGGTCACAGACAGGAAACACAGAAGCTATGGCACAGGCAGTAGCACAGGGAATCGAAGAAGCTGGAAAGAAAGCAAAACTGGCAGAAGTATCTGCTGTATCTGCCGCTGACCTGAAGGATGTAAAGGCATTTGCGTTAGGATGCCCTGCAATGGGAGCTGAGGTTCTGGAAGAAGATGAGATGGAACCATTTGTAGCAGAGGTAGAAGGATTTGCAGCAGGTAAAACTGTTGGTCTGTTTGGCTCCTATGGCTGGGGTGATGGACAGTGGATGCGTGACTGGGAAGAACGTATGAAAGCAGCAGGTGCTGAAGTTGCATGTGGCGAAGGTGTTATTACCCAGGAAACTCCAGATGATGATGCATTAGCTAAGTGTAAGGAATTAGGAAAGACACTGGCAGCAGTTTAATCTTATTTTAAAGTAAATAACCGCATATAAATCTATTTACCGCAAAGCAGGCAGTAAAATGTTTCCTGTTTTGCGGTATTTTTGTTTGTTGATACCATGGTCATTTACAGAATCAGAAAAAACATCTATAATACCATTCAGTGTAAAAAATGCAAAAGAGGAGAAGCAGTTATATGGATATCAAAAAGCAGTTTATCCGCTATGTATCCCAGAATATGTTAGGCATGCTGGGTATGTCTTTGTATATTCTCGCAGATACTTATTTTATATCAAAAGCAGTAGGAGCAGATGGTATTACAGCATTGAATCTGGTACTTCCTGTATATAATCTGATCTTCGCCATTGGAGCTATGATCGGTGTAGGTTCTGCTATCCGTTTTGTGATAGAGAGAAATAAGGAAAATCCAGAGGCAGAAAGCTATTTCTTTCATGCTCTGTTCTGGGCCGGGATCATCAGCCTTGTATTCATTGCAGCCGGGATCTTCTACCCGGATCAGGTGATCAGGCTTATGGGTGGAGATGAACAGATTATAGCAACAGGAAAAAGCTATACCCGTATTTTTATGACATTTGCCCCATTATTTATGTGGAATCATATTTGTAATGCTTTTGTACGAAATGATGGAAGCCCTATGATCGCTATGATGGCTACACTGTTTAGCAGTCTGTTTAATATTGTATTCGATTATATTCTTATGTTCCCTTTTAGTATGGGTATGCCGGGAGCAGCTCTTGCAACAGCTCTTTCACCAGTAGTAGGTATGTTGATCTGTCAGCTGCATTTTCGTTCAAAAAAGTGTACCGTATCTTTTTTGCCGGTGATGCCATCGTTAAAAAGGCTCATTTTTTCCTGTCAGGTGGGAGTTTCTGCCTTTGTAGGAGAGATATCTTCCGGTGTGATCACTACAGCTTTTAATTTGATCATATTGCGGCTGGCTGGAAATACCGGTGTTGCAGCCTATGGTGTAGTAGCCAATATCTCTCTGGTGGCAGTAGCACTGTTTAACGGTATATCCCAGGGTTCCCAGCCTCTGCTTAGCAGTTTCTATGGAAAGTCAGATAAAAAGGCTTTAGAGAAAGTAATAGGCCTTAGTTTAAGGACAGCAGCAGTTACGGCTGTATGTATATATGCAGTGATCTATTTGTGGTCGGAACCAATTGCTGGTATTTTTAACCAGGAACATAACAAAGAACTGGCGGCTATGGCCAGATTTGGTCTGAAGTTGTATTTTATTGGTTTCTTTTTTGCCGGTATCAATATAGTAGGAACAGGTATATTAAGTGCGGTGGAGTCAGTTAAATGGGCATTCACAGCTTCCGTTTCCCGTGGATTTGTTATGATCCTTCTTTCGGCCTTTACTATGTCTGCAGTTTGGGGGATGACAGGTATATGGCTGGCTTTTCCGGCAGCAGAATTTATTACTATGGGAATGACTCTTGCAGGTGTTTGGGGATTTTTTTCTAAAGTAAATTTTGTTGAGAAATCCCTATAAGAAGGCTATAGGAAGTCTTGTTGAGAAATCGTTAAAATTGACTTTCTGCG
The DNA here is from genome assembly GCA_900541315.1 of uncultured Clostridium sp. GTDB lineage: Bacteria > Bacillota > Clostridia > Lachnospirales > Lachnospiraceae > Enterocloster. The sequence continues at coordinate 11,986 of UQJF01000023.1, forward strand.
TATTATAACTTATAATAAGGAAGGAGAAAGTCAAAAGAAGTGGTTAGGGGTAGGGAAGTTACAAAAATTCAAATGTAATTTACAAGTCCAGAAAAATCTTCTGGACCTTTTTTTGCCTTTTAGCCAGTTCTTATATCGGTATTATAAAATGTTTTCCCGGAGTCTCTTCTCACAAAATCGGGAACAGGGAGATTCCGGCAGAACATAAAAAGGAGAAGGAGGGGAAATTAAATTATAACCGGTTATTTTGGCTTGCTTCTAAGAGAAAAACAGGCTGTCGCAAAATGACAGCAGAATGGGAGTTTACAAATGATTCATGACGGGTTTATCTATCTTGGCACTTTGATGCTGCTAGCAGCGATTTTAGTCAATCTTCCTGTATATCTGAAGGGAAAAGGCGCACAGAAATTTTTTAAGTTTGCACCGCCTATTGTTTTGCTCTACTTAGGTATGATGCTTTTATGTACTATGAAAATGTGGAATCTGGAAGATACAGCTGCAACTTATAAGGCAGTAAAAAACCCACTGCTGTATGCAATGTTGTTTTTAATGCTGCTGCGCTGTGATCTTAAGAAGATCATCAAATTAGGACCGAAAATGCTGATTGGTTTCTTTGCAGCCAGCCTTTCTATCTGTACTGGTTTTATAGTAAGTTATGCTATTTTCCATAAAATGTTAGGCCCAGACAGCTGGAAAGCGCTGGGGGCATTGTGTGGAAGCTGGTTAGGCGGAAGTGGAAATATGCTGGCTGTACAGGCGGTTTTAGATGTAAGTGAGGAAAGCATGGCATATTCACTGGTAATGGATTCTGTTTGTGCGGTAATGTATGTTATGTTCCTTCTGTGGGCCATTAACTTTTCAAAGGAATTTAACGCATGGACCAAAGCAGATGTACGTCTGATCAATGAAGTTGGCGCTTCTCTGGAAGAGGAGGCAAAAGCAAACACCAAACCTCTTACATGGAAGAGCATGCTTCTTTTAATTGGTGTATCATTCTTCATTTCTGCTATTTCCAAGGATGTAGGAAGTATGGTTGCAAATGCACTGCCTGTTTTTGACAGTGCAACCTGGACTGTTCTTCTGGTAACTGCTGTTGGACTGCTGGTGGCTATGACTCCATTTGGAAAATTAAAAGGAACAGAAGAGGTATCTAATATCATCCTTTATGTTGAGATTGCCCTGATCGCTTCCAGAGCAGATATTTCTGCTATGGGTAATGCACCTGTATGGCTGGCAGCTGGCTTCCTGATCCTTCTGATCCATGTAGCTGTTATGGTCATTCTTGCAAAGGTGATCAAAATGGATATCTTTACCTGTGCCGTTGCATCTTTAGCAAACGTTGGTGGAACTGCTACTGCACCTGTACTTGCAGGCGCATACAGTAGTGCTTTAGTTCCGGTAGGTATTCTTATGGCACTTCTGGGTAATATTATTGGTACACCAGGAGGTGCATTTGTGGGACATTTAATGAGTCTGATCGGATAGTAGTTTCTGTCAGATAAGTCAGATAAGTAAAAAGGTATTCCGGGATCATGAAAAAATGATCTGCGGAATACCTTTTTTAGATCCACGCTTTGAAGATTTTTTCTGTTTTTTTGCTTAAAAAGTGTCATATGGCAATTAGTTTGATATAATAGGTGCTGCAAATAAATGTCAGGAAATGAAAGATATACAGTCATTAAAGAGGAAATGATATGAAACATGAAGAATTACTTTTAAAATTAACACTGGAGGAAAAAGCGGCACTTTTGAGCGGCAAAACAGTATGGCAGACACGGGATATCCCACGCTTTAAGATACCATCTGTTTTTCTTTCTGACGGTCCACATGGGATCCGCAGGCAGGCGGGATCAGGGGATCATCTGGGTTTAAATGCCTCTTTAAAGGCAACCTGTTTTCCGACAGCGGCAGCTATTGCAAACAGCTGGGATCCGGAGCTTGGAGAAGAGATTGGCAAAGCACTGGGAGAAGAAGCAGCTGCCCAGAATGTAAATATTGTACTAGGTCCAGGGCTTAACATGAAAAGAAGTCCTCTTTGCGGAAGAAATTTTGAGTATTTTGCGGAAGATCCTTATCTGGCAGGAAAAATGGCAGCTGCTTATATACGGGGTATCCAGAGTCAGGGCGTATATGCCTGTCCAAAGCATTTTGCAGTAAACAGCCAGGAAGAACGGCGCATGGCTATGAATGCAGTGGTAGATGAGAGGACTCTTCGAGAAATCTATCTGACAGGTTTTGAGATTGCAGTCAGAGAAGGCAATGCCAAAGCTATTATGACCAGTTACAATGAGGTAAATGGGGAATATGCCAATGAGAATAAAAAGCTGCTGCTAGATATTTTAAGAAAGGAATGGGGCTTTGACGGGCTGGTGGTTACAGACTGGGGCGGTTCTAATGATCATGTAAAAGGAGTGATGTGTCAGTCAGACCTGGAAATGCCGGCACCTGGGCTTGACTCAGCCAGAGAGCTGGTTACAGCTGTAAATGAAGGGCGTCTTTCCATGAAAGATATAGATCTTTGTGTGGATCATGTTTTAGATGCAGTATTGGATCTGAAACAAAAGGCAGAGGAAAAAAAGTCAGTTTTTGATGAGAAAGCCCATCACGCATTAGCCAGAAAAGCAGCTGCAGAAAGTGCTGTTCTTTTAAAGAATGAAGATAATATACTTCCGTTAAAGCCGGGAACCAGGATCGCGCTCATTGGTGATTTCGCTTTTGTACCACGCTATCAGGGCGCAGGATCTTCTATGGTAAATCCTTTTAATGTGGAATCCATGGACCAGCTGATTGATGAGTATGATCTTCAGGTAATTGGAAAAGCTCATGGATATACACGCAATGGAGAACCAGATGCAGATTTAGAAAAAGAAGCATTAGAGGCAGCTGTCGGAGCAGATGTGGTCCTTTACTGTTTTGGACTGGACGAGGTTAGTGAATCAGAAGGGAAAGACCGGGAACACATGCGTCTGCCTCAGAACCAGCTCCGGTTGTTAAATGAACTGGTAAAAGTAAATGAAAATATTGTGGGTATTTTAAGTGCAGGTTCTTCCATTGAGATGTCCTGGCAGTATGATTTAAAGGCAATCCTTCACAGTTACCTAGGCGGAGAGGCAGGTGCCGGGGCAATCCTGGATATCTTGACCGGAAAGATAAATCCTTCCGGCCGTCTGGCGGAGACTTATCCGCTGCGGTATGAAGATACGCCTGCATTTCAGTATTATCCTGCTTCTGAGCGTACATCAGAGTATCGTGAAGGACCTTTTATGGGCTATCGCTATTATGATACAAGTATGGTACTTTTCCGGTATCCGTTTGGATATGGCCTTTCCTATACAGAGTTTGCCTATTCAGCTTTGGAAGTGGATGAAAAAGGGGTACAATTGACTGTCACAAATGTAGGAGAGCGGGATGGGGCAGAGGTTGTCCAGCTTTATGTCGGCTTTCCGGACTCCGTTGTATTCCGCCCTCAGAAGGAATTAAAAGGCTTTCAGAAGGTCTTTTTAAAAGTGGGGGAAAGTAAAAGGGTGCATATTCCATTTGACGATAAAACTTTTCGCTACTGGAATGTAAAAACAGGACAATGGGAGATAGAAGAAGGAGAATATCTGCTTATGGTGGGAGCCAGTGTGTCAGATATCCGGTTGTCCGGAAAATTATGGGTAGCGGGAACCACAAAAGAAATACCCTATGAAAAGAAAAAATTGCCTTCTTATTACAGCGGACGGATCAGTAATGTGGGAGCAGAGGAATTTGAAGTTCTTTTGGGACATCCTGTTCCTGATGGGAAATGGAAGGGCGAACTGGGGATTAATGATGCTATCTGCCAGATGTATTATGCCAAAAGCCGTCTGGCTCGTCTGGTTTACCGCATATTGACAGATAAAATAAAAAAGAGTGAAGGAAAAGGCAAACCGGATTTAAACTTATTGTTTATCTATAACATGCCATTTCGCGGAATCGCAAAGATAACAGGTGGTGCTGCAAGCATGGAAATGGCAAGAGGAATCGTTGATATGGTTAATGGAAAGTGGCTTTCTGGCACCAAAAGGGTAATTAAAGGATATTTCCGTAATAATAAAGAGAACAAAAAATATGAAAAACAGTTGGAAGGTAAGGAGAAGAGAGAATGAAATCAGGAAAAAGAAGGATTAAGAGCTGGATCGACAAACATCCAGCCGCCTGGGAATTTATTCTATTTAATGTGCTGTCTAATGTGGCTACATTTGTGAATTTTATAGCAATGTGGATCTGTACAGCTTTCCTGTTTACCTCTTTAGAGGAAATCCCATTTTGTTTTTTCGTTTTCCATTATACTCAGGTAGAAAATGACCTGGGATTGGGTGGATTTTTAAGCTTTCTTGTAGCAACAGCAGCTGCCCAGACCGTTAATTTCTATGTACAGAAAAACTTTGTATTCCGCTCCAATGCAGCATTTACAAGAGCCGTACCAAGATACATCTGTCTTGCAGTGGTACTGGTTATTGTATCTGCAGCACTTCCTGCCTACAGCCAGGCATTTTTCAAAAATCTGGGGCTTCCACAGGCGTTGGTTCCTACGCTGGCTAATGGAGTGAATATTGTGGTACAGGTAGTGCTCAGTTATCCGGCAATGAAGTTCTGGATCATGCCGGAAAAATTGCCTGACAAGGATAGTTTCTAATTAGTTGGCTTTTTAATCTAATCATTTTCCATCTTCTCCCTTAATTTTACTGCATTACGGGCGCTGCGGCGGCGCTCGTCCTCAAGGGCAGCGTAGTGCTTTTTGGTGGTATTTACGTCTGAGTGTCCTAGAACATCAGCAACCAGATAAATATCACCGGTTTCACGGTAAAGATTAGTTCCGTAGGTGCTTCGAAGTTTATGTGGGGTGATCTTTTTTAATGGGGTAACGATCCTGGCATATTTTTTAACTAAGTTTTCCACACTGCGTACATTCATACGTTTCTTCTGAAGAGAAAGGAAGAGAGCATTTTCACTGCCTTCCTCAGGGATAATGCTGTTTCGTTCATCCAGGTAATCCTGAAGCGCAGTTTCTACTTCTGTGCCAAAATAAACAGTAACCTCTTTTCCGCCTTTTCGATGGATATGGATTCCGCCATTTTTAAAATCAATATCGTTTAAATCTAATCCTACACATTCAGAAACACGGATGCCGGTTCCAAGAAGAAGGGTTAGAAGAGCAAGGTCGCGCAGTTTAGTCCGGTTGTGGAAAGCTTTCTGTTTATCCGTCAGACCATCCCCTTGTTCCACAGCATCCAAAAGGAGAGCAACTTCGTCAATATCAAGACGTATGATCTCTTTTTCATGAAGTTTTGGAAGCTGGACCAGGGCAGCAGGATTTGTTTTCAGCTTTTCTGTACGGAAAAAATAGTTGTAAAAGCTTTTTAAAGAAGAAATTTTGCGCATTATTCCCCGTTCTTTGTTAATGATTTCCTGATTATGCTCATTAAAACGGTATTTTAAATACTCCATATATTCTTCTAAATCTGTTACCGAGATCTGATCTAAATAATCTAAAGTAAGATCCATTCTCTCCATTTTGGAAAATACGGGATTTTCTTTTTTAAGGAAATCGAAAAATACAGAGAGATCGTATGCATAGGCAATACGAGTCCTGGTAGAAGTTCTTGGTTCGATCCCACGAAAAAATTCAGTGCAGAAGGGTGGGAGAGTCGTCATCATTTCCCTGAGTTTTTTAATATTTTCAATATCTTTTTGCTCGTAATAAGGTAAAGTTGTTGCCATAATTAATGTATGCCTCGTTCATAGATTTTTATTATTTGGAAAGCTTGGGCCAATCTTCAAAATTCCCGTTAATGACTGCGTGAAATAAACGTTCCCGTACACCGGGAGAGTCCGTATTCAGAGTCCGAATCAGATTTTTGACGTATTCCCGGTGCGTGTGTCCATCCATAGGACATGGATTTTTACAAACGGGAAGCTGGTATTTATTTTTGAAGCCTTTTACATCAGCTTCAGAAACCAGCATCAGAGGCCGGATCACGGTTAAATCTGTACGGTCAAGATGAGTGACTGGCGGAAATGCATAAAAACGCCCCTCGTATAAAAGTGACATTAATGCAGTTTCAATCAGATCATCCTTATGGTGTGCGTAGGCAATCTTGTTGCAGCCAAGTTCCAGAGCTTTCTGGTTTAGGGCGCCTTTTCGCATTTTTGCACAAAGAGAACATGGATTAGCCTCATTACGGGCCTCAAAAAGGATTTTTCCAATCTCAGTGGAGATAATTTCATAAGGAACGTTAAAATCCGCACAGAGAGTCTTTACAGGCTCTAAATTCATGGTATCAAGTCCCATGTCTACAGTAATGGCAGATAAGGTAAAATGTTTGGGATAAAATTTCTGAAGTTGTGACAGCCCATACAGCAAAGTAAGGCTGTCTTTACCGCCGGAAATACCAATGGCAATATGGTCGCCGTGTTCAATCATCTGGTATTGGTCGATAGCCTGACGAAGAAGGCTTAAGAGACGTTGGAGTTTCATCTGGAAAAGAGGATCCTTTCTGTAATTTGTAATATGCAAGCAGTGAATAGTTTACATAATTAATTTATGTAAACTGTCAAAGGTTTATAAGTGAATGAATAAAATAAGAGAAAAGTATACGCAACTATTCGTTAAACTATTCTTTCGCGAATAGTTACATGTCACTCTCATCATCAAAATATAACTAGTATTTTTAAGAATTTAAATAAATAATTAAAAGCCTCAGTGTTTATCCAAGGCTTTTTAATATTGATCTATATTATTTAATTCATTACAAAATCGTCCGTAATATTCCGCTTAAATAACCCACCGCCTGTTTTTCATCAGGCCCGTCTGCGGTCAGTACCAGAGAGTCTCCCTGTTTAGCGCCAAGGCTCATCAAAGAAAGGACATTTTTACAGTCTGCAACTCCTCTGGAACTTCCCAATGTGATCTTGCACTGGTATTCAGAGGCGGCACGGCTTATACTCATGGCATTGGCAGCATGTAGTCCGTGATTTGTTGAAATAACGTAATGGCAACTTATCATAGTAACATCTCTTCTTTCGCAATCATGTTGTTTAGTAAACGGATATGTCATCGTGACGTGAAATCATCAAAAATGAAAATCAGTTGTAAGTGTCATTGTCACTTCCACAACTCTATAAAATATTTTAACATAGACATTTGATAAATTCAATATTGGAATTACACTCCCGGACCAATAAGGTCGGCTTTTTCGGTGTTTTCACCAGAAGTGTTTCCTGAATTGCTGATAGTTTCCTGCATACCAGGTCCTTTAGAAGAATCATCAGCTGTTGTTTCAGTGGCTTTTTCTGTTTCTTTTGGTTTTACGGTGCCGGGACCACCCTCAGATGCACTGGTGGTTTCTTTCTCGGCCTTTGGTTCATCCAGCTTTTCAATGATAGCTGAGTTACTCTCTTCTGCTGCGGTCTCGTCGGTTTCTGCACTGGTTTCATCTATTGTTTCCTCCGCCTCAGAACTTTCGCCAGCTGCTGTCTGGGCTGCTGTCTGGGCAGGTGACGGTGAATCCTTTTTACTGTTTCCCGATGACTGTCCCTTGCTGTCTGATTTTCCTGAGCCAGAGGAGGTAGGAGCTGCCTTGCCGCCTTCATAAAAGCCAGATTTCTCTGCAATATGATCACTGATCTTCTTTACAGTGGAAGAAGGACTATATAAAGCGTCTTCTCCATAAAGGAACTGATGCAGCGTAACTACATTGCTTTCCAGTGTAACAGGGATAACGCAGTCCATTTTCCCCATTTTTTTTGTTTTTTGTGTAAATGGGAATCCTGCAGTTTCACCGATATGGTACTTGCTTACATTCTTTGCCAGTGGCAAAACATCATCAATTCCCACGCTGGTAGAGATCTGCGGAAGGATCGCCTTTACCAGATTGGTACGGGTAGCCAGGTCTGCCTGCTTGGCCTTTTCAAGAGCCAGGGAAATAACTTTTCGCTGACGTTCTGTACGCTGGAAATCAGTATCCATCAGACGCAGTCTGCAGTAAGCAACTGCCTGTACACCGTCTAAATGATTTGGCCCTGCACTTGCTAACTGGGTAGAACCAATACCTGTAGAATTAACGGTTTCTGTAATAAATGCATTGATATACTTAAATTCCGGCTGGGTGATATCAATATCCACACCGCCTAAAACATTGATAGCCTGTGCTACTGCTTTCCAGTTAAATGTTGCATAATCATCGATCTTAAGATCCAGATTTTCTTCCAGGGCTGATACGGCCTGTTTGTGGCCTCCTTTAAAATAAGCCTCATTGATCTTATGGTAGCTTCCTTTGGAATCAACCTTTAAATAGGTATCACGGTAAACACTTACCAGCTTTATATCGCCGTTTTTCTGATTGATGCTGCAGAGTACCTGAACGTCAGCCAGCGCATTTTTTGTATTTCCGTCACGACTGTCTACGCCAAATACTGCTATATTCCAGTAGCCGGTGGATCTGTGCAGGAAAGTCCATCCACCGTATACACAGATCACAGCAAGCAGGCATAAAAGAATTGCAGGCCATTTTGCTTTTTTACGTTTTCTGGAAGTTTTTTTGTAAGTGCCGGAACCATTGGAGGTGTTGGAATTGTAAGCACCGGAATGATTCTCCCGCCGGCCTGCTGATGCCTGGGCAGTCTGGCGTTTCGATACAGTGTTTCTTGAACTTTTGCTTTTAAACGCAGTCTGTTGTCCTGCAGTATATGAACCGGCAGAGGTCATCCTGGGGCGTCTGCGGTTTTCATTTTGAAAAGGAACTTTTAGACCATCAGATCCGGAGTTTTCTGTATAGTCCTCATTATAGTCGTAATCTTCTTCCTCATAATAGTCTTCATCATATGTAGGATTTACAGTTCTTATCTGTCTGTCGGTTGTCCCATATTCTGTTCTGGATGATGCAGATTTTGAAGCTCTGGATACAGGACGTCTGCTTCGGTCCGTTCCCTGTCTGCGGGCCCGCAGACGCTGCAGTTCGTCTTCTTCGTTATTATTTTCGTGTAAACGCATGTTCTTACCTCATTTTTATATTTATGTACTCTCGGAGTCTTTCATGCACTTGCCTTTGCGGCCGATTTTCCGCCAGTCGCACCCGGATTTTAGAGGCGGACGCAACGCCAACGCCTCTAAAATTTGGGCACAACTGACAAAAAATCTTCTCGCAAAATCAAGTACAAAAAAATTCCGAGAGTCATTATTTTTAAGGATTGCGAAGGTGAATATCACGCAGCAATTCCTATCGTAGGTGTCAAAAAAATTAAACACCTGTATTATTTTACAAGCCAACCATGATTATAGCATACCATTTTGACAAAATACAGTGTGAAAGTCTTACAGAAACATTAAATAGAAGCCATAAAATGGCAGCAAAATTAAGAGTTGACGCATATTATAGATATGGGATATAATAATCTGGATTTGTTTTAGGAGGAAACAGATAAAAAATAGTAAAGCTATAGCGCCATGCACCTGGGCCGGGTCGTGAACAGTAATGACTTACTGCTGGAACAGGTTAACGAGGTGGAGAGAGAATCGAACATATTCGGCGGGTGCTCTCCCATGCAGTCCGGGCGTGTTTTATACCAGAAAATATGCGGGTAACTGCAAAACAAAGCTGGTATAACCGGACAAAACGAAATTAATTAATATGGAAACAGCTGATCAATATACAAGGGGATGCCATCCCTTTTCTTTGTGTACCCGCTTGCCGGGTGTATTGACCGGTCTGGGAAAGGATTTATATTTTATGTGCGGAATTATTGGATATACAGGACCTCTGGAGGCAGGAAACATACTTTTAAACGGACTGGCAGGTCTGGAATACAGAGGCTATGACAGTGCAGGTATTGCTTATTTTGGAAATGATTCAAAGATCCATCTGATCAAGACTGTAGGAAAGGTAGCTGCATTAAAAGAACTTGTAAAACAGGAAAGCGACTGCTCTTCCCACTGCGGCATCGGTCATACCCGCTGGGCAACCCATGGCGGTGTTACAACAGAAAACGCCCATCCCCATCGTCAGGGACTGGTAACTCTGATCCATAATGGTATTATTGAAAATTATCATCAGCTTACAGAAGAATATGATCTGGAAGGCCATCTGCTCTCACAGACTGACAGTGAGGTGGCTGCAGGTGTCTTAAATGCCCTTTATGAGCGCATGGATCATGATCCTCTTCTGTCTATCCGTCATTTTGTAAAGGAACTTAAAGGTTCCTATGGCTTTTGTATCATGTTTGAGGACCGCCCGGGTGAGATTTATGCAGTACGCAACGTAAGCCCTCTTGTAGCGGCTTATACACACTCAGGAGCCATGATCGCATCTGACCTTACTGCCCTGATCGCCTATACAAAAGAATATTTTGTAGTGCCTGAGGGAAATATCGTACGTCTTACCCCATACAAGGTACGCGTTTACGATATGGAATTAAACCGCGTGGAACCGGATATGATGGAGGTAAACTGGAATGTGGATGCTGCTATGAAAAATGGATTTCCTCACTTTATGTTAAAAGAGATCCATGAGCAGCCAGATGCATTAAAAAATACAATTCTTCCCCGTTTAAGCAAAGGCCAGCCGGATCTGGCCGATGACGGCATTCCGGATTCTATTTTAAAAGACTGCAGTCGTATCCATGTGATCGCCTGCGGAACTGCTATGCATGCGGGAATGGTCGCAAGAGCATTGATCGAGCCAGGTATCCGTATTCCGGTCACTGTTTCTATTGCTTCTGAATTCCGGTATGAAACACCTCTCATTGATGAAAAGACACTGGTGATCGTGATCTCCCAGTCCGGTGAGACCATTGATACTCTGGCGGCTATGCGCCTGGCACAGTCTTACCATGCACCGGTACTTGCAATCGTTAATGTTAAAGGCTCAACTATTGCAAGGGAAAGTGACTATGTTCTTTACACCCACGCAGGCCCTGAGATCGCCGTAGCCAGCACCAAGGTCTACTCAGTACAATTAGCTGCCCTGTACCTGATCTACTGTCGTATGGCCCTTGTAAGAGGCGTATACAGCCCTGTACAGGCAGAGAACTTTATGAAAGAGCTGTTAGACGCTATTCCTGCCATGGAGACGATGATCAGCCGCAAGGATGAGGTTAAAAATATTGTAAACCATATCATTTCTAAGAGTGATGCCTTTTTTATAGGAAGAGGCCTGGACTATGCTTTTTCTTTAGAGGGAGCTTTAAAGTTAAAGGAGATATCTTATATTCATGCAGAAGCCTATGCAGCCGGTGAATTAAAGCATGGAACCATTGCCCTTATCTCAGAGCAGGTGCCGGTGATCGCTATTGCCACTCAGGAGCATATTTTTGCGAAGACTATCTCCAATGTGCGTGAAGTAAAAGCCAGAGGCGCTTTTGTGATCCTCCTTGTAAAGGAGTCTGCAGTGATCGAAGATGATATTGCTGATGTACAGATCCGTATTCCGGATATTGCAGACAGCTTTACTGTATTCCCAATTGCAGCTATCTTACAGCTGATCGCATATTATGCATCTGTTGGAAAGAACCTGGATGTAGACCAGCCAAGAAACCTGGCAAAATCTGTTACTGTAGAGTAAATAAATAAGAAATAGTTCATTTCCCGGCAGAACCGGGATGAACATCTGCTAAAAAGCCCAAAACTCCCCGCTGCCTGGATATCCGGACGCAGCGGGGAGTTTTCATGATTTCAGATCACGATACATTTGCAATCTTTATTTCTTCTTATTCCATTCCTGTTTTTTCTTTGCCAGTTCCATGATGATGTCTACAGCGCCTTCTGGTCCTACAACACTGCTGTTGATACACATGTCATAGCTTTTTGGATCGCCCCATTTCTTATTGGAGTAATAATTGTAGTAGCTGGATCTTCTTTTGTCGGTTTTGACCATAAGGTCTTTTGCCTTTGCTTCGTCTACATCATAGATTTCACTGATACGTTTGATCTTGTCTGCTTCATCACCGGTGATAAATACGCTGACTACATTTGGATAATCTTCCAGTGCATAGTCTGCACAGCGTCCGATGAAAACGCATGACCCCTCATCTGCCAGTTTCTTGATGGTATCGAACTGGGCAAGGAAGATCTTGTGGTTAATAGGCATATCGGAATAGCCTGTTGACGTGTAGCCCATGGAATAGGAATCCATTACCAGAGAGTAAAGAAAACTACTGGTAGGACGCTCATCATGTTTCTCAAATAATTCTTCACAAAGTCCGCTATGTTTTGCAGCCTGAGCTAGAAGTTCTTTGTCATAACATTTTACACCCAGTTTTTCTGCAAGCATTTCCCCAATTTTTTTACCGCCGCTTCCGCTCTGTCTTCCGATGGTAATAATAAGATTTCCTGACATAAAACCTACCCCTTTCCGTTCTGCATTTGATGCCGTCTGGTCCGTTTTTTCAAGGATTGCGAAAGTGCAAAGCACGTAGCAACCTGGTATCATGGGTATCAAAAACTTTTGGCACCTATATCGTACTTATATTATAACTCAAAAATTCTAAAAAGTATATAGAAATATAAAAATGTCCGACATTTGTCGGACAAATAAGTTATTCTGGCAATGTATTCAAAAGCTTTGCGAAATATTCAGGAAGAGGTGCTGTGAATTCCATGTACTCTCCTGTTCTTGGGTGGATAAAACCTAAAACACCTGCGTGAAGAGTCTGTCCTTGCAGGCCGGGAATAGGACATTTTCCAGGTCCATAAACCAGATCACCCAGTAAAGGATGTCCGATACTGGCCATATGCACACGGATCTGGTGGGTTCGTCCTGTTTCAAGCCTGCATTCCACATGGGTATACTGGCGGAAACGCTTTAAGACTTTATAATGGGTTACAGCGCTTTTTCCGTTATTATAATTGATGCTCATTTTTTTGCGGTCTGTAGGATGACGGCCGATAGGACCTTCAACGGTGCCGGCATCATCCTTTAATACGCCATGAACAATGGCCTGATACCGCCTGGTAATGGAATGCTCTTTTAACTGGGCTGCAATGGAATTATGAGCCATGTCATTTTTGCAGGCAATAATAACACCTGTTGTATCCATATCAATACGATGGACGATGCCTGGACGCATTACACCATTGATCCCGGAAAGCTGGTCTTTGCAGTGATGCATCAGACCATTTACTAATGTGTGGGAATAATGACCGGCAGCGGGATGTACCACCATTCCCTTTGGCTTGTTTACTAGGATCACATCCTGATCTTCATAAAGGATGTCCAAATCCATATTTTCTGGCTCGATCTCCGGCTCTACTGCCTCTGGGATATCTAAGGAGATCACATCCCCTTCATCTACCTGATAGCTGGCCTTTACCGGCTTACCGTCCACTAATACCAGTCCGCTTTTCAACAGCTTCTGGATATAGGAACGGCTTAACTGTTCATTGACTGTAGAAAGATATTTGTCGATCCGCAGGCCACTGTCTGCTATTTCAGGGAAAAGTTCCTGTTTCACTGCTTTCCGCCTTTCTTTTTCATATTGAAAACAGACATGTCTTCGTCATTGTAATAAAACATGATAAGAAGTACCAGACCGAAGGCCGCACAGGTCACATAACAGTCAGCTACATTAAAAATAGGAAAATTGATCAATTTAAAATATAGAAAATCTACTACGTAGCTCTGGGAGATGCGATCAATCATATTTCCTACAGCACCAGATGCGATACCTAACAGGCATACAGCTAAAGGACGGTATTTCCTTCCATCAGGCATATGCCAGAGCATATAGAGGACAGCGCCTAAAACAACCACTGCGATAAGGAAAAAGAACAGCTGTTTTTCCTGAAGCATTCCAAAAGCTGCTCCTCTGTTTTCAGAATAATAAAGCTCAAATACTCCAGGGATCAGCTCAAAAGGGGAATTTCCTTTTAAATGAGCAACAGCCAGCCCTTTGGTCCACTGATCCAGTCCTACCAGGATCACAAAGCCAAGGATAAAGCGCATAAAGAGAGAACGTTTTTCTTTTGTCATTTTTCTTCTCCTTTAGCACCGCCTGCAATATGGCTGAATCCTTCTTTCATCTCTTCCTCTGTTACGGTACGGTCTACATAAGCATCGCCAATGGTTTTTAAGAGAATGAATTTAACCACGCCGGAATCCATTTTTTTGTCACTTTTTGTGGTAGAATAAACATCTTCCCACTTCAGGTCATCTACAGTTACAGGAAGCCCAAAGGCATCAAAAACTGCTTTGATATCATCTGCCTGTTCCTTAGTCAGTGTTCCTTTCACAGCACAGATATAGCCTGCTGCAATACAGCCAAGTCCTACACAGTGCCCGTGAAAAGCAGTAAAGTTTTTAAGCTTTTCAATAGCATGTCCAAGGGTATGCCCGAAGTTTAAAAGAGCCCTCTCTCCCTGTTCGGTAGGATCGTTTTCTACTACCTGCTTTTTGATCTCATTGCTGCGAAATACCATATTTTCACAGACATCCAGATCTCTTTTTAAAATGGCCTTTTTGTTATCCTGTAACCACTGATAATAAGAAGCATTCTTGATCAGGCCATGCTTGATCACTTCGCCCATGCCGGATGAAAACTGTTCCTGCGGAAGGCTTAAAAGGGTATTTAAGTTGGTATATACCAGTCTTGGCATATGGAATGCGCCCACCATGTTTTTGTATGCATCAAAGTCAACACCGGTCTTTCCGCCGATGCTGGAATCTACCTGGGAAAGCAGAGTAGTTGGAATCTGGATAAAATCAATACCTCTTAAGTAGGTGGCAGCTGTAAAACCACACATATCACCAATGACACCGCCGCCTAAAGCCGCCAGCATATCTTTCCGGTCAAAGTGTTCCAAAATAAGATGTTCGTAGATTTTTTTTACTGTATCCAGATTTTTATGTTCTTCCCCTGCAGGAAGGATAAAATAAGAAATTTTTTTGCAGCATCTGCTTAAAAGTTCTTTTACTTCCTCCAGATATAAAGGTGCTACATTGGTATCTGTTACGATGCATATTTTATGTTCTTCCAGATGAAATTTACTTACCTCTTCCTGGAGTTTATCAAAGGAAGATTCCATTACAATGTCATAGATTAGTTTCTGGTCTTTATAAACATTCAAGCGTTTTGACATACGATTCTCCTTAGTCCTGTTTAGATAGAAAATCGGCAGACTCTGTAGGGGTCTGCCGCAAGCTTCTGTATTATAAATGGATATTCAGGCTGGACATGTCCATTCCTGAGGTTGCACCTGCTGACAGGATGTCCTGAAAATCACCGGACAGTTCTACAGAATCAGGTGTGGCAATAAAGATGTAGTTGGAAATCTTCTGGAGATTACCATTCATGGAATAGGTAGCTCCGGAAGTGAAATCGATGATACGTTGAGCAGTTTCCATATGGATTCCCTCCATATTTAAAACAACTGCCTTTCCAGCAAGAAGGTAATCACAGATATCCCTGGAATCATCCATGGAAGTTGGTTTGATCATGGTCACTTCCATACTTCGTCTCATTGGAACTACTTTCGGGTTTGAACGACCTAAAAATCTTGGCTTGTCCTGAGCATCTGGCTCATCTTCCGGTTCTGTATTATTTCTCTTTGAAAAAAGTCCTTTTCTGGGAGCTTCATCTTCAAAGTCATCATCCAGGTAGTAATCGTCCTCATCATCTTCAGAACTTAACCGCATGGTATCCATTAACTTACCTAACAGACTCATTTTACTCTCTCCAATCCTCTTTTCATGCTGCGATTACTGGGCAGCACCATATAGCCGGGCGCCGAAAATACCGGTTCCGACTCTTACCATGGTAGCACCTTCTTCAATGGCAACCTGATAATCTCCGGTCATACCCATTGATAGCACATCCATAGTAACATTATCAATGTTTTTCTTACCTATGTCAACAGCAAATTCATATAATTTTTTAAAAACAGGGCGATTTTCTTCTGGATTCTCTACAAAAGGCGCAATTGTCATAAGTCCCTTAATCCGTACGTGGGGGAATTTTGCAATTTCACGGATAGCAGCCTCTGTATCTTCTAAGAAAAAGCCGTATTTGCTCTCCTCTTTTGCTACATTAACTTCCAGTAAAATGTCTGCGGTCATATCTTTTTTAGCTGCGTCTGCTTCGATCTGTTCTGCTAAACGAAGGGAATCCACAGAATGGATGAGAACAGCTTTTCCCATTACCTGATGTACTTTATTGCGCTGGAGATGACCGATCATATGCCAACGGATATCCTCTGGCAGGACTGGCTTTTTCTGAATGATCTCCTGAACTTTATTTTCACCGAAATCCCTTGCCCCGGCTTCATATGCCTCTTCCAGCATAGGTACTGGTTTGGTCTTGCTTACCGCAATAAGAGTAACCTCTTTTGGATCACGTCCTGCCCGCTTGCAGGCATTTTCTATATTTTTTCTTACTTCACTGATCTGCTCTTTTATCATGACTTATTTCTCCTTGTGTTTATCGTATACTTCCGGAATCTTTTATGCTTGGATTTGTGAGAAGATTTTACTATGAAAGTCCCGGACGGCAGCCGCGAATGAGCCATGCTTGCACTGTCTCTTATACACATCTCCGAGCCCACGAGACGGAGCTACAT
>UQJF01000024.1 GCA_900541315.1 uncultured Clostridium sp.
TTCCATAGACACAAGAATTTTTACACCCTCTAATCAGGCTTGTCGCTCTTGTTTTATATATAACAGTTGCTTACAAGCATGTCAAGAGCAGGCGGTTCTCCGCCACGACAAACGCATGAATGATTATCCGTTTCCAATTCTGTTCTTTACGATTTTTTAAGCTTCTAAAAGTTCTTCCAGATATTGAATTGGACGCAAGCTGACCACAAACCTTTTCTTTCTCATTGACAACTTATGTCTTGTCATCTGTGCCGGTTTCAAAATACTCAGGCTCCATTTTCTTATAATATTTAAATTTTGTGTTGCCATTTTATCTATCGTTGTATTCGCATCCTCTCGAAAGGTTACATCCAGATGCCAGTGCATGCTTTCTATACTCCAATGTCCTCTGACTGCTCGGCTGATCTGCCTGATATCTGACTTCAAACTACTGATAAAATACCGATATTCTATCGTTCTTTTTCCATCCTTCTCCAGTGTTTTCTTTTCCATCACAATACTGCTCAGACCTTTCCAATTTTTCTTCTGACTTATCCATTTAATGTCTTCCGTCTGATAATACTCTCGGATTTCAATCTGACCGTGTGCTTTTTCTCGCGTCTTTTTGTAATTTCCGCGTTCTCGAATTTCTTTTTGAAACTCTTCGTCTGAAAAGTATTCCTGTACATCTTCGTACAGACTTGTTTGATTTCGTTTCAATGCTAATACATAATCTGCCCGTTTTTTCCTTATTTTCTTCGCTATTGCTGTCTGGGTCCCCATTGCATCAATCGTTATGATCTGCCCTTTTATCTGGATTTTATCCAACAATTCAGGGATTGCTGTGATCTCATTGCTTTTTTCTTCAACTGCTTTTTGTCCCAGGCAGAAACCATCTTCTTTACTCCATGCTGATACAATGTGTCCCGCCTTTCCATCTCCCTTTTTATTGGAACGCATGGTTTTCCCATCAATACTGATAATTTTCTTCAGCAGTTCCCCTTCATTCTGATTTAAACGCTCCTGCCATTTTCCATACAGCTGCTGCAGGATTTCTGGTGATATCATCCCCATTACGCGTCTGATTGTATCATGAGATGGTATTCCGTTTTTTAACTCAATATATTTGCGAAGATAATTCTGATAATTTTCCGCAAACAATGCCATTTCTACCCAGTCATCCGCATTTGCTAATGTTGCAAATAATACAATAACAAGAATGTCCTTTAATGTATGGCGAACTTTTCTTTGCTGGCGACCATCTTCAATGTATTCCATCCAACCTAATAATTCCTACATATATCAACGCCCCTTTTCTTTTAATTTTATCAGAAAAAGGGCGTGTTCACAATTTATTTACTCATGCGTTTGTCGTGGTTCTCCGCCTGTCTTCTTGATCAGCTTTTCGGTTATTCGGGTAAGCGCCCTTCGTACATAATGCTCAGTTCTCCGTAAACCTGAGCCCAATCCCGGATCGTGGTAGTCCATTTTTTTGTAGCCTCAAAAGTGGCCAAATACAGGGCTTTTAACAGGGCTGTATCGCTTGGAAATACGCTTCTCTGGCGGTTCAGCTTCCGGTAGGTGGAATTCAGTGACTCAATCGCATTTGTCGTGTAAATGACCTTTCTGACCGTGGCTGAGAACATAAAAATAGGTGAAACGGCATCCCAGTTGTCCTTCCAACGTTTCATGGAATTCGGGTATTTCGGAGTCCATTTTTCAGTTACACGGTCCAGGGCAGCCAGCGCTTTCTGCTCGTCAGCGGCCTGATAGATGGTTTTTAAATCTGTGGCAAAGGCTTTTCTGTCTTTATCCGGAACGTATTTTAGTGTGTTTCTTACTTGATGGACAATGCATCTCTGATATTCTGTTTTTGGAAACGCTGCTGAAATTGCTTCCTTAATGCCCGTAAGTCCATCGGCGCAGATAATCAGGATATCCTTAACACCGCGATTTTTTAGTTCATTCAGGACAGACAACCAGTATTTCGCACTTTCATTGTCACCGATCGTAATAGTCAGGACTTCCTTTTTTCCCTCTGTATTAATGCCCAGAATGACGTAAGCTGCAAGTTTACGAATAACTCCATTATCCCGCTATTTCTCCTATACCTTCATACTGTAAATTCCGGTAATACAGTAGCAAAATCCATCATCGAAGTCGTTGGAATATTATTTTCATGAACAAACCGCGGTAACATAAATTTCTGTTTCTCCAAATTGCATCTTTCGTCTATCTGTTCGCTTTATTAGACTTTACTACCTTTATTATAGCCTCCGCTATCATTCGAGCCTCATCTTTTGTATTTTCTTTTCCCAGAGATATACGTATCGTTCCCTCTGCATACTCCTTCGGAACTCCGATTGCTTTTATAACATGAGAAACCTGAGTATTCTTTGAATCACAGGCCGAGCCCGTAGAAATACAAATCTTCATCAAATCTAATCTATGTAATAGCATTTCTCCATTAGAATCTTTAATAGAAATACTAATATTACCGGGAACATGATTTGATGAACCATTACGAATAAACGATATCTTAGCAGCATGAAGCGTATCTAGCAAGACATCTTCCATTGCATTTAATTTGATAATCGTTGCCTGCATCTCATCGCAGTTTTTTTTCAATGCTGTTGCCATTCCAACAATGCTTGCTACGTTTTCCGTCCCAGCACGCATTCCATGCTCCTGAGCACCACCAGCAACAAAAGAACTAAGTTGAGTACCCTTACGAACATATAAGAAACCAATTCCCTTGGGCCCATTAAATTTATGAGCTGAGGCTGATAGCATATCAACCCCCAGCTCATCGACATTTATTGGAATATGTCCGACTGCCTGAACGGCATCTGTATGGAATAGTGCCCCATATGCATGTGTAACGGCAGCCAGCTCTTTAATTGGCTCAATTGTGCCAATTTCATTGTTAACCAGCATAACAGAAACCAATGTTGATAAACAACTGGGAACTGGTTTGTTATACGATTTCATTTTTTTGGACAGTATTTCAGCAGAAACAATACCGAATGTATCAACCGGAAGATAATCATCAACGTCTATCTGCAAAGCCTCACATGCATGCAAAACAGCATGATGTTCAATCTGCGAGGTAATAACTCTTCGCACATCATTGCGTAGACCAAAGCACTTGATTGCCCAATTATCACTTTCTGTACCACCAGAGGTAAAATAAATTTCCTCCGGCAATGCCCCTATACAAGCAGCAATTGTCCGTCTTGCTAGCTGCAAAGCTAATTTGGGTTTCTTAGCAAAGAAATAAGGCTGTGAAGCATTCCCGTAATCCTCCAATAGATACGGTTTCATTGCCTCAAAAGCTTCAATATCAAGTTTTGTTGTTGCCGCATTGTCGGCATAGATATACTGCTTCATAGGCACACCTCATTCAAAGAGTTTACATCCCTCATCCTTAAACTCTTCAATTTTATCTATAATATCCTGTGTAGTCACGTCCAAATATTCTGCCAGGCAATCCATACAATAATAATGTTCAACATTTTCACCTAACAGTTTTTTGTTGATTCCGACTTCGTTTCGCGTCAATTTTTCTTTACCACACGCGATACATGTAATATTTTTCATTCTTCTATGTCCTTTACATTTAACTCAGGAACGGTTTTTCCGCCAAATTCTTCTGGATCAAGAATACCAAGCTGTAATTTGATAATTGCGCGCATTTCAACAGCAGGTTTTAGGCAATACATATTGAAATCTCTCGAAGTAATATCCTCTGGACGCTGAACATGCGGAAACAAAAGTTTCAGGTACGCAGTGCAAATTCGCTTTATTGCCTCTGTATCTCTAGTATCAGACTTTTCGGGCACTTCAACCCTAGCGTCCACAATAGCTCGGTAACTTGGATCATCCCGGAGTTCATGCATGATTGTTGAAAAATATTCTGAATTCAAAGCCCAACCACAGATTTTGAGATCATCATTCATGCGAGGAAGATCCCAACCTTTTAAAAAGCCATGGAAACGATCAATCAGCGCACTCTCATGAAAGACTGTCGGTAAATCATGAAACATATTCAAATACTCATTCATAGAAGCGGCTGGAATATTTCCCAGAAGAATAATTCCAGAATCTGCAGCTCCTTCATGATTCCCTACTGTATATTTGCCGTTTTCCATATATCCCTTCAATGCACCACGCATCTCATCTACATCCGTAAAGCTAATGGTTTGAACCTCATCCATTGCTACATAATCGTGGCCAAAAACCAATCCCTCTGTGCGTCTTGCAACGTCATAAAACATCTTCGCACGAGACATAGTTCCACCAGAAGACAACCATCCAAAACGACTCACTGACCCAAACAAATAGGATTTACCGGTTCCCTTCGGTGCAAGTTCGATCATGTTTAGTCGTTTTTCTACAAACGGTAATAACCGAGTAAGCATTGTAAGTTTCTGTTTTTTAGATTCGTAGCCCCCAGCATTGTAATCAATTGCTCCCAAAACAATATCAATCCACTCATCAAGGGTAAATGCCTCACGGGCATATTTATACTCATCCAAATCAATAATATATGGGCAAAAATCTTGAAAACTCACCAGCTTGATTTTTCCAGGTGTTTTATTATTGTCTGGGAACTGATACCCCAACTCAACGATGCCCCAACATTCTTCCGACTTTAGCAATGAGGCACTGCAATTTTCCCACACATCTCTTGGAATAACCGTATCTTTAAAGGTCAATCCAAAATCAGGCAATGCGAATGACAATGCTTGTGTTTTAATATCTATATCAATCGATATTTTGGCAAGAAATTTTACCTGTTCCTGATAACTCACAATGCGATTCTTAATTGACTTCCAGTCCTCTTTTTTAGGAATGAATGTCTTAATAAAATCCGTTGCACCTTCAATATCAATGTTTCCCTCTTCATCTTGAAAACGCTTCAACACCCAATCTCGCATAAAAGAGGGCAACTTAAAGGATGAGATAAAATTGCTCTTCTTGAGATCCTTGAATACAACCATCTCATCAAAATTATCCTTCAACTTTTCTATAAGTTCTGGCGTCTGAATATCGCTCAATCAATGTACCTCCCGATTAAAACAGCTCCTGCTCTTTTGTCTTCTTCACAAGTTTGAATTCCAAAGTGATAGACAAATTCTTCTCTCCGTCATATATATCCGCTGAATAAGTGCCCTTTCTCTTTATTTCGGGCAAACTAAATTTAGCATGTTTTTTATCTGCAATAAATTTGCCCTCATAAAATCTACCATTAACACAGATTCGAGGCTTCTGCAGCGGAACATTGGAGTATAATGTCAATTCTGGTATTACTCTTGGCACAAGTTCAACAGTGGCATCAACAAAGCAAATTTCAAGATTGTCCGGTTTCTTAGAAAGTACAATGATTGGTACAAGAACTTCTTCAAGAGAAGCTCCACCATGGACTTCTACATTAGCCTTTCGCCCACCTTTGAATCTTTCATAATTTGCTAATATTGAATATCCATCTTCATAAGCAGCACATGGAATTCTCGGATCCTGATCTGCCAAACAACATCGGCCACTATGCTCTCCGGATTCATCCAAGATCAATGATGCGGAAACATCTTGACCATAAAGAACTGCTAGGCGACTAGCCCCATGATCTGCTACAACAACAGCTCTTTCAATTGTTCCCTGAACAAGCTGTGATTGTATCTTTCGTAATTCACCATCAATCACTTCAAGTTCTTCAAATAAGTGTATTGGTAATTTGCATTTCTCATAATCATAAATCTGGTTGCCGTGCTTCAAATCATCGAGTTCATCTATCTTATACCAGTTTTCATCAGCATAAAATTGCAAAAACTCTTTATTTTTCTCTGTAATAGACGGCAGTTCACAGTGTCCAATTGAAATCTCAGATACCAGACCATACTCTTCGCACTTTGCCAATATGAACGCCAAATATTCAACACCCAATGCATCAAAGAAAAACAGTTTTGTGTTTTTTCGATCCATGTGCGAAATAATGCTGCTTCGTGGCTGCAACTTATTATATGGGCGCGGCGAAAGCGCATATTTATTTACAGTTTCCAAAAACTCAGGGTAAATCCTATTTGTAAGCTTCTGGCGCTTATACTGCCTAAAATACATTGTCAACTCACTACGAAATGGCGCATCAGACTCCGATACTTTCGTGTTCAAAGTATCAAATTCAAAGTCTTGCATATACTGTGCCAACGACTTAGACATCATCGATACTGCACGCTGTAACTCTTCCTGAGAGTAATCATAACTGCTGAGGCAGCTGATAAATTCATATTTTTCCCTGTCACTATCGTCAGAAAGATAAAACACAGCATCCTTTTGCAAGCGTCCCAATTTATCGCAATACTGATTAATAAGTGGTAAACTTTCTGGTAATTGCCTAAGTAAATGCTTGCGTTCAGAGAGCATCCTTTCAAAGTTAGGATCATTCATCGAAATTTCAATAATATCAAAATACAATTGCTTCTTGAAATCTGTATACATTTTTGTATTTTTTAAAACATGCGAGATATAATAATTGTTTTGTTCCCCGTATGTCATTAACGAAAGCCACAACATCCATTCCTTATTTTTATCACCTTCTTCAGAAACCTCGCTTAGATGCATAGACAAATTTGCTGTTGTACCGAACGCAGAACATACAAATGCCGCAAAATTGCTAAAATTTTGCATATGCGCTGCAAGCCAGCTCCACTGTTCATCCGTTCCATATGATTTCTCTGTCGCACCGCCAATATCTGGATATTTTTTAACCAGCACGTCATATACATCTGCTGCAGCAGAAACAGGATATATAGAGTTTCTAAAAAGGCTGATCGGTAATGTGCTCAGAATCGTAACTTCTGGATTTTGCTGGTTTTTTTCATTCGTAATAGTCTCTAAATATTCAAGTAACTCCGCAAAACTCTTCAATAGTGGCACGCCTATGCACACCTCTTGTGTTTGCGCCAGCTTAATATGCGGTAATGTAGATGGCTCACCATCCACAAGCACTACCCTTTTTTCATTTCGAATATCCCTGCTCATAAATTTGCGAAGTACTTGCTCACAATGATCAAGCAAAACAACACAATATCCACTTATAGAGAGTTCCAACAATTCATCTACCTTCATTTCAAGTGCATCTGCACCACGAAGCATAAGGGTCTGTGAAACGCCAAGAATAAATGAATCCTCATTCTTACACCCAGCTGAAATCACAGCATCGACATCCGGCAAACCATTTGACGCAACATGTTGAGAAGCACATATGCATTTTTTGCTGGTATCCGCTTGTAATCTAACAAGAATCTCTTGATAAATATTGTAGTTTTCTGTATTAACGAGCAATAAATGTCCTGTGCGTTTACCACCAAAATATGCATTGATATGATCAAAGCATTCGCTTGCACTTGCACTCTGCATCAGGCCGCCTCCTATCGTCATTATTATTATTCATTCTTTATAATTTCCATACCCACAGTAAGATTATCTGCAATCAGCTCACTAAGATACCGGCGCAGCTCACTGGCATCCATCTTATCAATGACAGCCATAGCACGCTCACGTCCTTTCAGCCGATACTGTTTTTCTGCCATAGTCTTCAGTTTGTTCTTTACAGATGAATTATCCATCCAGTCATAAACCTTGACAGTAATACCAGCACTAAGCTCATTGCGAACTGTATCCACATCCGTAAGCATAACTGAATATTCGCCAACTACTCGCTCCATAAAACAGCGATTACGTTCCTCGATATTCTTTAATCGATCATAAAAGGCAGCATTTTCTACATAGGAAACTGCTTTGGCAATGTCTACATCTGAAGCTGAATACGCCATCATGATTTCAAACATTCTTTTTGCCTCTCCACGTTCAACATCATCAAACATACAAAGGATAGGAGTTTCATAGCGCTCTGACCAATCGGCAGGATCTTTTGTGCCAGTTTTATCGCGCCATAAGTTTTTAAGAAGTGCTTTTTTCAAGCTCTTTTTATATTTTTCTATAGCATCCTCAAGATAACGGTCATAATCAACGGCAGACTTCGTAAACTGACCTGTTGGAATATCATTAAAGAATTCACCTATATCTGTCCCTCAACGCCATCCAGAAATACCGCTGCAATCTGTTCAAAGTAGGAAAGCTGACCTGTGTAAAATTTATCAAAGTTTTCCCGCTGAGTCAGCAGTGCATCATAAAATTTCTGCTTGTTTTGCTCCAGCAGTAGACCACTTTGCTTCATATAATACAGCTGTTCCAAAAAAGGCTTCAGATCCCCTACGTATTTTTGCAAATGTTCATAAGGCATCCGAATATTATTCGTACGTTTATTCCAGCCATTAACAGTCTCACGCAAACTGATGCACTTAGACAAACTTTTATTGCTCTCTGCAATAATATGATACTCCAAAATAACATCAGAAATCTTTTCATCTGCGGTTTCTGAATTCCATACCCAGTTAGCAGCATCTGCATTAAATTTCTGCTTTACTTCATCAAGATAAGCGCCATTATCACCGATTTCGACAGCAAGTTTATGAAGTTTGCCATCGCGATATCTGTCGATGTATGCCAACATACCCTTGCGACACATTTCGTTCGTAAGCAGCTTCTCCAAATCCTGCACAATTGTAGGATTCTTCTCTACCATCAAACCAATCTGCTCTGCATGGTCACTTTCGCTTGCTTTGTTTCTGTTTGCTGTATTGGCAATGCCACAATAAGCATCAATCACACTTTCAACTACTTCATGCGAAGTTGAAAGTTCCGTTGTATCAAGTACATATTTTAAACACCAAATCGGGAAGGTTAGTCCCTTCATTTTGATTCGAATGTGATCCCGAGAGCTTTCAATAGAACCGCACTGTGCCATGGGGATATTAAAAACCTTCGATGTACATTGTAGGTAATTACGCTGGCTTGTACTCATCTCTACAATATACTCTTCCTTATACTTGGAACTGGGCGTGATTTTCTGCTTGATTGCATTGGCGATCATTTGTTTCATCTTATCTTGGGACATGCTCTCACTTGTAGAGCCATTGCTCCAGAAATAATCAGCCGTTGCATATTCTTTCATGATAAATCCCATCACAAAAGCAGTCACATTGTTTGGCATAAAGCCAAACGGTGCATCTTCCAGTGCTTCAAACACAGAAAGCATACTTACTCTTCCTGCAGCATGCGAAAAACCATTTTTGACAATCTCATCTGCTTTCAATTTGATACGCACAATAGGAAGGCTCTTCTTTGTCGGATCTTCCCAATAATGGGGAACCTTCCATGCACCGTTCAGAGCACTTGCAAGGCTGGTTTTTTCGTTTGAAGAACGAAAAGTCTGTTTCAATTCCTCCGTAATACCACACTCTGCTCCTTGCGCAAGCGGACCTACGGAAAACATATTATCGATTAAATTAAACTGTTCCAAGCCACAGTAGTAAACCTGATGATTTAACTTTGCAAGTTCTTCCTGCAGAGCAGACAGATTTGCAAGGCGAACACCACTTTTGTTTTCTGGTGTATATAGCATAAAAGCACCATCTGCAATGCGTTGTTTCCAATCGCTCAGCACACGTTTGGCCTGACTTTCAAATCCATTTGCACGTGCACGATCATTCTGCGCATAATTTTTGCTGTATGCCATATTTTCAACGTACTGTGTGAGCTGATCCTCTCCCAACGGAGCAAGACTTTCGATGTAGTATAGCTCATTGGCTGGTAGCACAATATTTTTTAAGATAGCGTTCTTTACACTACCAGCTTCTTCATCATTCAACGCAAAAGTCACCACTGTTTCAAAGCGATTTGTCTTTGCCATGCCTTTTGCCTTGGTAGTTGCTGCGCTAAAATTGCCTGCTGCAGCGCCCTCCAACCGAAAGCGACTGCGAATAGGTGCAGGAAGTTGCAAAGCACTCAATAAATCCGCGGAGACAATCAAGTCCTGTGTCTTCAGCCCTTCGCGAATTTCCTTCTTCAGTTTTTCAATTTTTGCACGATCTCCACCATTATTGGCAACGGTATATTCCTTCAAACCATTGCCAACAGGCTTTTCAAACAACAGTCCCTGCTGGCATAAACCAGCAGCAATATTCTTAGCCTTGCCCTTTGACCAATCAGTACCAAGAAAAGCAAGATCAATATTCTGCTCATTTGGACGCAACAATTCTACATTACCAACACGGACAGAAATCGCTTCCAGCAACAAAACAGTTTTAAAAACACGTTCCTGATCCGGTGTCAGACTATCTTTCTTCAATAGATTATAGGAATCCAGAATTACACGCACATCATCATTCAAACCACTATGGTCAGCCCCTGTAAAGAAATCCCACAACATATCTATTGTCAAAAGGTTCTTTTCATCCAACGGTCCATAATTATTGATATACCACTTAAAAGCCTTTGCATCAGTCATATCGTTGCTGATAATAAAGTCAAACATACTACGTGCATTTGAATTGAAAGCAACGGACATATGCTTGAGCAGTAATGCTGCATACGGATGAATTGGCACAATAGCCTGCAGTTCTGCATCTTTAATGATAGTTTTGTCGCCCATGGTAGCTGTTTTTTTTGCGCTTGAAATAATCGTGCTTCGCACACTTGTCAGTTCTGCATTCAGATCTGCCTTATCCTCCTGCCATTCAGGCAGAAGCACTGGGTCAGAGGTTTCCTTCATTGCTTGCGCCATAAGCTGGAATGCCATGTTTTCCGGCATTTCAATGCGCACAGTAGAGCGACCAACAAAACGGTCAAGAATCTTACGGCGTGTATCTGCATCTTTAATCAATGATGCACTCTCATGCGTAACAATGAGAAAATAAAATGGATGAGATTCACTGATTTCCACAAGTGTTTGGAAACCTGTAAGAGAATTAGGATTATTGACAAAAAACTCGGTAAATTCATCCCAAACAAATAAAATAGCCGAAATGTCGTTCTTATCCAAAATGCTCTTAATCCACTCACACATAGCCGGGATATCCATGCGCAGGGCAGTAATTCCATTATCATTAGCAACATGCAGAATGTTACGCATCATTTTAGCAGCAGCGTCCTCATCCTCTGTGTTCTTCAATACATCAAGAACCTCTTTGACATGTTTGCCGCCGAAGTCCCACATATACTTATCTTCCTGTATCAGGTTGTCAAAATAGGTATAGTTGGCCTTTTTTTCTTCCAACCAATCGATAGCAGCTTTGCGCAGCGATGCCTCACCGCGATTTTCAATTCCATGTTCTCTCAAAGCGGCTATGATACTGTCTTGAATTGCTAAAATTAAATCCTGATCTGAGCGGATAGATGCTGAGCCGATACGATGAATCGTAATCAAACGTCCACCGTTTTTATCAGTAATCAGCTGCTGACACAAGTCCTCACGTAAGCCATACTCGGCAAAGTAAGCTCGTATTTCCTCATCACTTGCTTCCAGTAAGGATTTTACCGTCAATACCGCATGAGATTTTCCGGTACCATAAGCACCTTCTACCCACAATGAGCGAGTATCTTTACCAGAAAGCATAATATGTGTTTTTTCCAGTAACTTTACAAAAGTTTCATGCGGGTAAAAAGCATTCCATTTTACCTTCCCTGTCTTAATCAAATCAGCAGTAACAGCGGCATAATATTTAGGGTCGATATCAAAATAATCTTTGTATAGTTTTCTTTCGTCCATTTTTTCAAAGTCTCTTTCTACCGTAATTAAAACAGTGACAGTACATCCTGCGAACTTTTATCCGGTCGCAGATTAATAGTATCCAATCCAAGTGAAAAGCTGGCAGAAATAAAATCGGGGTAATTAACACTCAAACCATTAAGTAGCGGCACCATAGTGTCGTAATCTAACCCAAAAATACGAGTAGGGCTAACGCCATCACGTTCGATGGTATTATCCAACAAAACCGTAAGACTGAACTGATAAAACTCGCCGCAATGCTCCGCAAACTTATAGAGACTGTACAAAATAACGCGAGGATCAGGAGAAGTCCAAGATGTACGCAAAATTGAAACCGCTCTATTTTTCTCTTTATATACATTTCCCAATCCAACCTCTCCCAGAGGCAATTCACACATACGTGACAGGGAGCTAAAAATATCGTTCGTCCAACTTTCTTTTGCACCCGCATCAACCATGGCATTCACAAGATACGGCTTACTATATTCTTCGCCAAAATTTGTGTTATTTATAAACCACCCAACCTGGGGAGCATAGCATAAATTAACCAATATTATTCCCCATGCCGCAGGATTATTTATGCCAATAGAATCAATAATTTGCGCTGTCTTTGAAAATCCTGTATCATCTAACAAGCCAGAATCTCTTAAAAAGCGCTTGAAGAAACTGTACATTTGAGAACCCAGCGTATGATTATCGTCAAAATTGTTTTTGAACTCAAAATATTGCTGAATCCAATCCATTTTAGGTGCATGATGCGAATAGCTATTTAGGCTCATTGTTTTTCCGGCCATTGTAATTCCTCCCTTTGGGCGTTCAAGTGATTTGTACACCAAACATCCTTTTTCAACTTTATGACATTGTGAACAGTGGTGACAGTTTTCATTAATACTTAATTTTCCCTTTGCAAAACTTATACAACCATAAGGACAATCCGCCTGACAAACTTTGCATCCAATACAACAAGCTGATTTACGGAAAACCTCCTTAATACGTTTTGAGAATTCAGGATTATCTTTTACTATTTGTCTTTCAATTTTTACTATAAGAAAATTATCCTTTTCAACAACCTCAAACGGCAACATTTTCTTTTGAAAATCAATAATGTATGGATTACTCTCGTTTGACAATATGCCTATTGTTTTAATCCACGTTTTCCACTCAGTCCTTGCATTGTTAATTATAATTAGAGTATCACCATTATCAGCATATTTTTCTTCATAATTAAGCGGAATAGAAAGGTCTCTACCGTTTTTTCTTGCCTTCCATCCACCATTTATTATAAATTGATCAAGTGTTTGCTTATCAGAAAAGGTGTTTTGATAAGAGTTTCTAATCGAATCTATAAGCGGCTCCGCCTCGTCCACATAACAATAATGATTCATATAATCATTACGTTCCGCTGCACGTGGGCATACCAGGCATCCTGCTCTTCTATTTCCTTTTTTGTATGTCTCATTTAATGGCAGCTTTCTTTGGTAAATATGCAGAAATACTTCCGCTGAACTCCAATCCAAAATCACGTTACAACTATACTGTCCTTTATGCTTTCCTCCATATGAAACGTCATCATACTTGCTTCTAGCAATACTTTCATCTGCTCGGACACCCACAAAGGCCATTCCTGTAAAATCAGGCTTATCAAGCAGTTTGCGTAAAAGAATAATCTGCGGAGCCGTTTTATGTACACTGCAGCACCATCTTGTCACAGTGGCTGGCGGTCCAAATTTGCTCCATGTTTCTACTGGTGAATACTCAGAACTCGATGTCAAAAAGCGAATGCCAGCTTTTTCACACAACATATGTGTTTGCTCGACAATTTTGTATGTATCTGAAAACTCCATCTTAGTATCGCCAAATAGAACAACAAAATCTTCATGTGGCAAAGAACGTTGTACAATATCCAAAGCAACCACACTATCCTTGCCACCGCTAAATGCGACGTAGAAGATATCAATTTTATTTTTGTATTTTCTATAGGTATTATATACCTTCTGTATAGTCTCCTGTACAAGCGCTTCCATGATTGAAGCATTTTTAGCTACCATACGATTGATATCCACAAATTGAAGCATCCCCCCGTTTGGCTCAGGTTCTTCCAGTAGAATCAGTTCAGGAGCAGTATATAATGCACCCCCCTTAGTTTTAGCAACTGTACGTCCTTTGTAGATATAGTTATTTGCCTCCGCCCACATTACTGGGGCACTATCATCCTTTGGGTAATTCCAGTATTGATCAAATCCTAAAATATCCAACTCTTTATAATAAACCGGGCGTGGTTCTTTGCTGAACTTTGATTGTTCAGTTGTCAGCAACAGTCCTCCGGTATCTTCATCCCATATGTATTGGTACATTTTGGGGTAATCCTCACTTTTCTTCTTTAATTTGCTTCTCTCGTAGAAGCTTTGCTTCCTGTACAGCATTTTCAATACTGTTGTATGCCAGTCGCTGTTGGAAACCACAGCTTACAATATATTGTAATGCCACCTTGGGGCTGCGCAATGCGTCAGAGTGAGAAAGGACATCGACGATCATTTCGTGATAATTCGTAATCGGACTGTCCGCACGCACCATTGCCCCAGTTACAATGCTTTGGCTAAAGGACTGAAACAGAAATCGAAACTTTTTGCTTGTGTGATAAAGGTAACTGCTTAATACAAAAGCATTCCATTGGTAGCCAATGTTCGGGAAAGACAGATATAGTGAAACATCCTTCATAGGCATGTAATCACCGTGACACTGCTCATCTAAGATGGCATCAATCGCCTCTACATCAAAGGTGATATGATCCTTACGAATGAACTCTCTATCAGAAAGGCGCACCACCTCACCCATGACAGCTTCCCAGTAAATGCACACATTCAACTCCTCCGAGAATTCTTTCAATTCATCCAATGTGAAGTGATCACGTTCACGAGCAAACTCAGCATATACATCCGTCATATTCAGTTCGCTATCGAGAGCAGAAATAACCGCACTTTTGAAAGAGAAACGATCCCTGAGTAAATAAGCAAGGCTATTACGTACGCAAAGAGGAGTCAACATTTCTGTATTTAACGCCACCTCTGGGCACTTTTCGTAAATCAAGTCCACAAGTCTCGTACCGACCACAAAACTGACAGTATCAATCTCTTCTTGAATGATACGTATAATTTGCTGCAATTCATCTGTACTCACAGGCAGGTTCGGTGCATAATAATAGCAGCCCTGCTCCGCCCTTACAATAGACGGCTCTGTTACGATCATATACTTCATTCTATCAAAGGGAATGTACCAAAGTTTTTCATGCAATTGCCCCAGTGTTTTCGGCTCATGATATTCTTGGATTACCCGTATAATATCGGCCCTGGGATCAGCATTGTTATCCCCATTGACAAGACAGGTATATCTTTTTGTAAAACGATGGTCAGCTTTAGCAATCAACAATTCGGTCATGGCATCCTGATTGTAAATTTGCAAGCTGTCAGCAAGCCGATGACTATATTTGTCATATAACGCTTCCAACGAAATGCCAGAGGCACCTGCATCTAGAGTTGATACAACATTCTCAATGATTTCATTCAGCAAGTCATTCTGATCTCTATCCTGTTTTGGAAAGATACGACCATCACGTTCTGTTCCGATAAACTGTAATGTTTTTTCCCATACTTCATCAGCTTCAGGAACATCTTGCCCAAAAAGTGCTGCATAATATCGTTTAAAACGCCCACGATAAATAGCACGTCCTGGCTGGTATCCATTTTCGTTAAAGTATTTTTCGAGGATTGTTGCGTAATTTTCCCCTTGTTCAGAAATCTGATAATACATTCCATCTGCATTGGAAGCCTGATTTAATTCAACGACATCTCCCCTAGTTACTCCTGAATCCCGCTTTTCATATTTGATTTCTAAATTCTCATAATCAACATTACATTTATCTAAAAGAACACGAATTTTTGAAACAATATCCGTTGCACTTAAGTTTGTCTCTACATAAAAATCATCATTTACCCTCTTGGAGTCAAGCATTGTCCCGGCAGCAATCTTGCTGCCAAAGTCAATTCGCTTAGCTCCACTAATATTCGTGTTGCGCATCTGTAGAAGCTTTTCAGGATAATCCTCAAAAAGACTTGCCAATACCGCCACATAAAGTTGTGTCCAATTCGAGATATCTGTATACTCTTTTCCAAAATATGTATACGAAACTGGTTTCGTGTAGGACAGCCGCTGACTTGTCGTAAAATCAACCACTGTTAAACTGCATTCGTCAGAATTCTCAGCCTTTAAGTCTGCTTTAGAAGCATTCTTCAAACTATTCTCTTGCACCAGCGTTTCTTTCGTATCCTCAAGAATACTACTCTCATTTTTTTCTGCTTGTTGTTCAATTAACTGTTTTGTTTTTTCCTTACTGTTACTTGCAATCGGAACAATATTTTTTTCTCTTATTTCATGTAACAGCAAACTGTAATTATATAATCCACATGTTAATAAAGTCTGCCTGCCCCGAAATGTCTTTCTGATATTACGGTTTTCTTTTGAAATTTTAAGTAGCTTATCCACTTCATCAGAATCCGTAATCTGAAATAATTTTTTTGAAGTGATACCATTTTCCATAGCATATTCGCTAAACTGATTCAATGTAGCTATAACCTGGGTAGCTCTAGCCATCGGAATTTCACGTTGAAACCATTCATTCATTTTGTTCAAAATTTCTTCTTCCGTACAGTTTACTTTACCACTTTTTTTATCAGGAGCAACTCTAGTCTCCGTAATAAGTTCAGATTGTAGAATCTTCTCTTTAGCCTTCGCTTTGTTCTCTTTGTCTTTCGTCTTTTCCAAATTTTTAACAAACGCAAGATAATATTGCATAGCTGTAATCATTTTCTTCATTTGTTTTCTATATGCGAATCGAAACATACGATTTTCTGCAACTGTTTTCTGTACTTTCTTTATTGTCTCTAAATCCACCGTTTCAAATAGCGGACTTCTTAACACTTTAATTTTAGTACAAAAAGATTCTATCTCCGAATAACAAATATACATTTCCGAAAGCTGTGGGGGTGGAACATTCTGCGCCAGCCAATCAGCAACGAGCTCTTCTTTTTCCTTTTTGCCATCAATCACCGACTTTGCCTCCCTCAAAATTTCATCATATTTGTTTCGACTTTCTCGATACAGCATCACCACTTCTGCAAACAATTTTGTTGCAGGCATTTTTATTCTTTTACCCCTATAAGCCGATTCCATGCTTTCCATTTGAAGCCGGATTCCATTCACGCTTCGATACGTTTCATCAATCATTAGCCCATTATTAATAGCCATTTTGCGTAAGTCATCCGAGACCTTTTTTATTGCCTGTGTCCGCAATTGCACTCCATTTATCACGGATAAATAAGCATCTAAGAGTAAAACAGCCTCATACATCGAAAAAGCTATTCGACTCGCCATCTCAATTCCCACATCTCGACATCAAAACCATAAAATCTCATCATATCAACTGGTCAGATATCATCCATATATAATTTCACAGCATACAGTATAACATCTAGCTTTTTCATCGTAAAGTGATAAATATTGTGAGCGCGATATTTTTCTCTTTTTCACAAGCAATGTCTCTATAGCGCGAAAACTCTGCCAAAATGTGCGCCATCGGGCATGGCAACAAAAAAGAGAAGAGACATATTCAACCTCTTCTCCTTTTTGATCTATCTTCTATTTCTCTGTGATCTCAAATATCTTCCAGCCCTTCCGGCCATGTCCCACTGCATACTGCCTTGTCACATTTTCCTTTATTTCATCCGGCCACTGCTCATCTAAGGAAACCTGGACTACTTTATAGGAAGTATAACCAAGAAGTGTAGCCTGGTTGTCATACAGGGATTTTTCTTCCCCATATTCCTCTTCAGATAAAGTCTTAAAACCATGTACCAGAACATCCAGTGGATAAATGCCGTTCTCAAAATCAGCCTTCATAACATCAAAAGGAA
This sequence comes from uncultured Clostridium sp., assembly GCA_900541315.1. Taxonomy (GTDB): domain Bacteria; phylum Bacillota; class Clostridia; order Lachnospirales; family Lachnospiraceae; genus Enterocloster. The sequence goes on from UQJF01000024.1 coordinate 17,614, forward strand.
CATTTTTTGTCTGGTCGGCAGAAAGGAGCTTCTCACTTTCCTCATACTGGGCCATTGCATTATAGCGCAGATACATTCCCACTGCCTGCTCTGCTTCACCTACAGGCATAGACTCAAACTTAATATGCCTTGGCTTTCCCTCATCTGTAATGGTATATTCCTGATTTAAGCGGTTTAATGCCTCGTCCCGGCTGTGGGATGCAATAGCAAGCATTAACCCGAAACCTACCACTGTCAGAATAAATATCTTCCAGGGCGGCACTGTATTTTTTCTCTTTTTGATCAGCATCCTGCAGCAGTTCTCCTTTTTTAACCCTTGTTAGTCTATTTAAAAAGTCCTTTTTTCTTTGGCTTCTCTTCTTCCGGTTCAATTCCATTCATCAGGTCATCATAGCGCTTTAAGGCATCCTTCTGGGCCTGGTTCATACGCTCTGGCACTTTAACTACCAGTGTTACATAATGATCGCCGCGCACATTGCGGTTGCGCAGAGAAGGAACACCTTTGCCCTTTAAACGTACCTTGGTATCTGTCTGGGTGCCTGGTTTTACTTCGTACTCTACTTCGCCGTCTACGGTCTTAATACGGATCGGGCCGCCTAACGCAGCCTTTGCAAAGGAAATCGGTACAGTAGAATAAATACTGGTGTCCTGACGTTTGAAGATCGGATGCTGGGATACAACTGCCTCTACTAACAGGTCACCTCTCTCGCCGCCATTTGTTCCCGGCTCACCGCCGCCAGCCATACGGATGCACTGGCCATTGTCAATACCTGCAGGAATAGAAACTTTAAATTTCTTACGGACAGTCTTGTATCCGGTACCATAACAGTTAGGGCATTTTTCCTTAATGACTTTACCTGTACCATTACACTCCGGACAGGTCTGCACATTCTGGACCTGACCAAAGAAAGACTGCTGTGTATACATGATCTTACCTTTACCATTACACTTGGTACAGGTCTGTGGGGAAGTACCTGGCTTTGCGCCAGTCCCGTTACAGCTTGAACATACTTCCTTATAGTTGATCTCAATCTCTTTTTCGCAGCCAAATACAGCTTCCTCAAAGGTAATGCGGACTGCTGTTCTTACATTTGCACCCTTCATAGGACCGCTTCTTGATCTGGAACGGCCGCCGCCGAAAATATCACCGAAAATATCCCCAAAGATATCTCCCATATCTCCGCCATTGAAATCAAAGCCGCCGAAACCGCCGCCATAACCGGCACCACCGCCCTGCTCAAATGCAGCATGGCCGAACTGGTCGTACTGCTGACGTTTCTGAGGATCGCTCAGTACGCTGTATGCCTCTGAAGCTTCCTTAAACTTTGCCTCTGCCTCCTTATCACCAGGATTTGCATCAGGATGGTATTTCTTGGCAAGTTTTCTGTATGCTTTTTTCAGGGTATCTTCATCAGCGTCTTTTGAAACACCCAGAACTTCATAGTAATCTCTTTTATTCTCTGCCATGTTGTTTACCTCTTATCACTGCTATTCTTTCTCGATCAGGCCGAATTTGCCCTTTGTTTAAACAGACGGTAAGGCCCGGAAGGGGATTTATCCCCTCTCGGACCCGTCCGTTAGTTCAGACATGCTGACTTGCAACACACTTTCCTGTCCAAAATGGCGCATGTCTGAACTGTTATATAATCTTACACTTCTTTGAAGTCAGCGTCAACTACATCATCATCTGGCTTGGAGCTTCCTGCATTGCCTGCATTTGCGCCACCCATGTTTGGACCTGCACCTGCACCAGCCTGCTGTGCCTGCTCATAAACTTTTGCAAACAGCTTCTGGGCACTGTTCATCAGTTTTTCTTTACCTGACTTGATATCTTCAACCTGGGCATCAGTCATCTGATCAACCGGTGCTCTGTTGATAGCTTCTTTCAGTGCATTTAAATCAGCCTCAACCTCAGCCTTGTCGTTAGCATCGATCTTGTCGCCAACCTCTTCCAGAGCCTTCTCAGTCTGGAATACCATAGAATCAGCATCATTTCTTGCATCGATCGCTTCCTTACGCTTCTTATCCTGAGCCTCATACTCAGCAGCCTCTTTAACAGCCTTATCAATATCTGAATCAGACATGTTAGATCCGGAAGTAATGGTAATATGCTGCTCTTTGCCTGTTCCAAGATCCTTAGCAGATACATTTACAATACCGTTTGCATCGATATCGAATGTAACTTCGATCTGCGGAACACCTCTTCTTGCTGGTGGGATACCATCCAGGCGGAACTGGCCTAAGGTCTTGTTATCTCTTGCAAACTGACGCTCGCCCTGTACAACATGGATATCAACAGCGGTCTGATTATCAGCGGCAGTAGAGAAGATCTGGCTCTTTTTGGTAGGAATGGTTGTATTTCTCTCGATCAGTCTGGTTGCTACGCCACCCATGGTTTCAATTGACAGGGACAGTGGAGTTACATCCAGAAGAAGGATATCTCCGGCACCTGCATCGCCTGCTAATTTACCACCCTGAATAGCTGCACCAATTGCAACACACTCATCTGGGTTAAGAGATTTGCTAGGCTCTTTGCCGGTTAACTGTTTTACTTTCTCCTGTGCTGAGATCATACGTGTAGAACCACCAACTAACAGTACCTTGCCAAGCTCAGCTGCGGTAATGCCAGCATCCTTTAATGCGTTCTGTACCGGAATAGCTGTACGCTCGATCAGGTCATGTGTCAATTCATCAAATTTAGCTCTTGTCAGGTTCATATCCAGATGCTTAGGACCTTCAGCAGTAGCTGTGATGAATGGCAGGTTGATATTGGTAGTAGTAGCTGTAGACAGCTCCTTCTTAGCCTTTTCAGCTGCTTCTTTTAATCTCTGAAGAGCCATTTTATCATTGGAAAGATCTACACCTTCAGCCTTCTTAAATTCAGCGATCATCCAGTTGGTAATTGCATTATCAAAGTCATCACCACCAAGACGTGTATCACCATTGGTAGAAAGAACCTCAATGACACCATCACCGATCTCAATGATAGATACATCAAATGTACCACCACCAAGGTCATATACCATGATCTTCTGCTCTTTTTCGTTATCAAGACCGTAAGCTAATGCTGCTGCTGTAGGCTCGTTGATGATACGCTTTACATCCAGACCAGCGATCTTACCAGCATCCTTGGTTGCCTGACGCTGTGCATCGTTGAAATATGCAGGAACAGTGATAACTGCTTCGCTAACTGTCTCACCCAGATAGCTCTCAGCATCTGCTTTCAGCTTCTGAAGGATCATAGCGGAAATCTCCTGTGGAGTATATTTCTTTCCATCGATGTCTACTTTATAGTCAGTACCCATATGACGCTTGATAGAAGAAATAGTTCTGTCTGCATTGGTAACTGCCTGACGCTTAGCAGGTTCACCTACCAGTCTCTCTCCTGTTTTTGTAAATGCCACAACAGATGGTGTGGTTCTTACGCCTTCTGCGTTAGCGATAACGGTTGGCTTTCCGCCTTCCATAACGGCTACACAGCTATTAGTTGTACCTAAGTCGATACCAATAATCTTACCCATAGTTTTTTCCTCCTGTTATATATGTTTAATGAAAATTGTCAATATTTAATTGTTCCACTCAACCTACGGCTCGTGAAAGACCTCGCCTAGTTTCGGGAACGACTTTCGCACTAAACTCGAAAAGACCTCGTTAAGTGCTAGGTGTCAGTTTGCTACTTTTACCATGCTGTGTCTTACAACGCTGTCACGGTACATATAGCCTTTTTGAAGTTCCTCAGCTACAATATTCTCTCCGAAATTTTCATCTTCCACATGCATCACTGCATTATGGAAGTTAGGATCGAATGGCTGTCCGGCTGCCTCAATAGCTTTCACACCGGCGTCTTCTAAGACTTTCTGGAACTGCTTATATATTTTTTCCATTCCCTCAGCAAAAGCTGTATTTTTTTCGCTCTCCGGAATAGAAGCTAAGCCTCTTTCAAAATTATCAATTACCGGAAGCATACGCTCGATGATGTCTTTTGCACCCATCTCATACATGGTGGATTTTTCTTTTTCCGTTCTCTTGCGGAAATTGTCAAATTCAGCCATCTGGCGTTTTACCCGGTCGGTCAGTTCTTCTATTTTTTCATCCTTAGGATCTTTTTTCTTTTTAAAGAAACCCTCTTTCTCAGGTGCCTTCTCCTTGGTTTCCTCTTCTGCACTGGCTTCAGTGTTTTCAGAAGCAGACTCCTCAGAAACTTCCTGTTCCATATTGGACGGATCCTTCAGATCTTCTTTCTTCATTTCTTCACTCACTGCTATCACCTTTCATCCTTTTTAAATGCTTCATCCAGCTGGTTCATAAGATTTTTCAAAGTTCCAAGAACTTTTTCGTAATCCATTCTCTTAGGACCGATAATACCTACGGTTCCACGAAGTCCCCCGCCCAGATCATAATTGGCTGTGACCACGCTGCAGTCCTTCATGGACTGGATCGGTGTTTCATCACCAATGTATACCTGGATGCCTCCTTCGCCCTGCTGGTCTGCGTTCACATCGGAAACAAACTCCTGCAGCACTTCTTTTTGTTCTAATGTTCCGATCAGCTTGCTGGCCTTTTCTCCTTCAGCCAGTTCCGGATACCGGAAAATGTTGGTAGCACCACTGGTATAGATCTGCAGGTCCTCTCCGCCGGCCTTAATTGCTTCGGCGACTTCATTCAGTACCAGCTCGATCACCTTGCTGTGAATGCCTGCATCTTCTTTCAGCTTGCTGATAATTCCAAGATTGATCTCTTCAATGGTCAGTCCGTTTAAGCTGCTGTTTAAGAGGATGTTCAGATTAAGAAGTTCCTGTTCCCCAAGATCTTCGCCAATATCGATCATGGTATTCTTGATGATGTTTCCCTCAACTACTACTACTACCAGAAGCTTATTTGCTTCCACTCTGGAAAGCTGTATGAATTTCAGCTTTGTTTTGTGGTAGCTGGGACCGCTGATCATCGCTGCATAATTGGTATTTGCTGCAAGAGCCTGAGCCATTTTCTTAAGAACCAGTTCCAGTTTATCTACCTTCTGGACCATTACATCCTTAAACTCTGTGACTTCATTCTCTTTCTCCTGCATGATCTGGTCAACATAGAACCTGTATCCCTTATCAGAGGGAATACGTCCTGCGGAAGTATGTGGCTGGATAATGTAGCCCATCTCTTCTAGGTCTGACATCTCATTGCGGATGGTGGCAGAACTGAGTTTCAGTTCCGAATACTTGGAAATCGTTCGGGAACCCACCGGCTCGCCTGTTTCCAGATAAGTCTTTATGATCGCTTTTAATATAGTGACCTTACGCTCATCCAACTGCGCATCCATGTATTCCTGCCTCCTGTTCGCTTTCTTTGCGATTATTAGCACTCAACTTATTGGAGTGCTAACATCTACATTGCATAATATATTCCTTTATAAGGGATTTGTCAAGGGCTTTTTGACGCTTTTTGTATTTTTCTTGACAAAAATAAAAAACTATGATAAATATCACATTATCGTTCATATATTGCAAAAGTGTTACATATATTTATAATGTGTTAATAATTCATTGCAAATATTATGCAGCACCGTGAACGGAGCAGTCCTTTATGTGCTTCCCGGAGTACATGTGTCCTTTCCGACTGCAAAAGGAGGTAGAAATGAACATGAAGAAACTATTAACCACGACTTTTATCACTGCATTTTTTATAATCAGTTCTGCTTTTTTTGCCAGTGCAGAAGAAACTGATCTTTCTGAACCGGTACAGCAGACAGAAGAAGCTGCAAATGATCAGGGGCAGCAGGAAACAGAAGCCGCCAAAACCACTGAAGAACCAGCTTCCCATCTGGTTTCCCTTGGTGTTTTTAAGACCACCGGCTACTGCCCATGCCGCCACTGTTCTGCAGGTTGGGGCAGAAGTACCAGCACCGGTGCTGTTGCCAGCTCCCGTCACACTATTGCCGTTGACCCAAGAGTTATCCCTTATGGAACCCAGGTTATGATCAACGGAGTGGTATATACAGCTGAAGATAAAGGCGGCGGTGTCCGTGGACATCATATTGATATATTTTTTGACACACATACGGAAACAAGACAGCATGGAGTACAGAATGCTGAAGTTTTCTTATTAACTGCATAGGTGCAAAAGCCTGCTCACTTTCGGCAATGACAGCAGGAATACTTACAAAAGCTGTCACCGGCAGCTTCTTCCATATGCATGGCAGCTAAAAAACACGGTTCAGGAAGCATTTTTTCTTTCCTGAACCGTGTTTTTCTATACATATTTTGGTTACAGTTCAGCCATGACATCTTCTTGTTTCCATATTCATGAAAACAAGAAGCTTGGTGGTTCCACCATATGCTGATTTGGATGAGAAAGTGCTTATGCAAGCAAGCTTGCAACACACTCCCTCATTCAAACCAGCGCATGGCTGAACTGTAACAAAAGTAAAGATCTAAAAGGAAATGCCCCTTGCTTATGGGGAGAGATACAGGTATATTAAAAGTGCGCGAAAGCAGCATAGCTGTAATAAAGGCAGATATGGTGCAGACAAATAGAAAAAGCGCAGGAGAAATAAGATCATCATGGAGAAGCTGAAACAGAAAGTAAGGCAGACCATAAAAGAACATCATATGCTGCAGCCAGGTGATCCTGTGATCATTGCGCTGTCCGGCGGGGCAGACTCTGTCTGCCTTTTAAGTCTGCTTGCAGATATGAGAGAGGAATTTGGATTAAAGCTTAGGTCTTTGCATGTACACCATGGTCTTCGCGGGGAAGAAGCGGACCGGGATGCAGCCTTTTCACAAAAAATCAGTGAAGCTTTTCATGTCCCCTGTCATATGATAAAAGCAGATGTAAAACAATATGCTTCTGAAAATGGGCTGTCAGAAGAAGAGGCCGGACGTCTGATCCGGTATCAGGCGCTGGAAGAAACTGGAAAAAACTGGGAAAAAGAAACAAAAAGACCGGTTAAAATAGCAGTGGCCCATCACAGCCGGGATCAGGCAGAGACTATTTTGCTGAATTTATTCCGTGGAAGCGGGCTTGGAGGTTTAAAAGGCATTCCTTATGTACGGGAAAACATTATAAGACCTCTTTTAGATGCAGAGAAGGAAGAGATACTGGCATATCTGGAAGAAAAGGAAATTTCCTGGGTCAATGATTCCAGCAATGATACGGATCATTATGCAAGAAACCGCATCCGCAGTCATATCCTTCCGGCTGTTAAAGAAGAGATAACCACCGGGGCGGAAGCGGGGATACGAAGGGCCGGATATCTGGCAGGAATGGCAGATGCCTATTTAAAAAAACAGGCAAAAGAATGGATCAGGGAGCAGGTCACATTGGCAGATGATCACTGTATGATCCCGGAAGAACCATTTAAACAGGCAGACCCGGTGATCCAGCTGTACAGCATCATGGAACTTTTAAAACAATATGCCGGATCGGCAAAAGATCTGAGCCTGGTCCACGGGGAACAGACGGCAGAGTTGTTTGGGAAGCAGACGGGACGCAGGATCAGCCTTCCTTATGGCCTACAGGCAGAAAAAGTATATGCCGGGGTAAAGATCGGGGTACATGAAAATACCGGGAAAAATAAAGGATCAGATGGCACTGTAAAAGAAACGTTAAAAACTTCCCTTCCGGAGCCGGAATTTGAGGTTTTTTCTTATGAAAAAGCCATGGAATTTCCGCAAAAGATGTATACGAAATGGTTTGATTGTGATAAAATAAAGGGTACGCCCGTTGTCAGGACCAGGCAGACCGGAGATTATATTATGCTGGATAAAGACCGCAAAAAAGCGCTTCGCCGCTTTATGATCGATGAAAAGATACCTGCAGATAAGCGGGATCAGGTGGCACTGCTGGCAGACGGAGACCATATCATGTGGATCATAGGGTGGCGCATTAGCAATTATTATAAGATAGGGCCAGATACAAAACGAGTATTACAGGTTAAGATCAAAAACGGAGGATAAATCATGGCAGACAAAATTCGTGTGTTATTAACAGAAGAAGAAGTAGATAAGCGGATCAATGAGGTAGCAGAGTGCATTAATAAAGATTATGCTGGAAAGAGCATTCACCTGATCTGCATTTTAAAGGGAGGCGTATTTTTCACCTGTGAGCTGGCAAAGAGACTGAAAGTGCCGGTTTCTATGGATTTTATGTCCGTATCCAGTTATGGCTCAGGTACTGTATCCAGCGGAGTAGTACGTATCATTAAGGATCTTGATGAGCCGTTAGAGGGAAAAGATGTCCTGATCGTAGAAGATATTATTGACTCCGGACGTACTCTGGCATACCTGATCGAGGTATTAAAGCAGAGAGGACCGAAGGATATCCGTCTGTGTACCCTTCTTGACAAGCCGGAGCGCCGTGTGAAGAAGCAGGTGACTGTAGATTATACATGCTTTACTATCCCGGATGAGTTTGTAGTAGGTTATGGTCTGGATTATGACCAGAAATACCGCAACCTGCCATACATCGGCGTGGTAGAGCAGGAGCCTGAACAGTAAATTTAAGGAGGCAATTCGTTGAGACAGCAACAGACATTCAGAGGTTTTATGTTTATTATCCTGATGCTGTTCCTTCTGATGCTTGCATTGCGTTTTCCGTATGCAAGACAGGCAGAGGCGGTGACAGCCCAGGAATTTACCCAGGTTCTGGAAAGCGGAAGCGTGACAGATGCAGTGATCAGTCCAAATCCACAGACACCAAGCGGATATGTGACAGTTACACTGGCCAATGGTCAGTCCGTCCGCCAGAATGTATCTGACGTAAAAGATGCAGAGCAGCTTTTAAAGGACAATAACATTGATTATTCCATGGAGGAAGTACCTCAAGAGAATACACTTCTTACTGTGGTAATGCCTTTCATGCTTTCAATCGTTGTAGTAGTTGTGATCGTTACTATGATGAACCGTGGGGCAGCAGGAGGCGGTTCAAATGCCAGAATGATGAATTTTGGCAGAAGCCGTGCAAAGCTCAGCCGTGACAGCAAGGTGAATTTCACTAATGTAGCTGGTCTGGAAGAGGAAAAAGAAGAGCTGGAAGAAGTAGTGGATTTCTTAAAAAATCCTCAGAAATACACCAGCGTAGGTGCGCGTATCCCTAAAGGAATGCTTTTAGTAGGCCCGCCTGGAACCGGTAAAACCCTTCTTGCAAAGGCAGTAGCAGGAGAAGCAGGAGTTCCGTTTTTCTCTATTTCCGGTTCTGACTTCGTGGAAATGTTCGTAGGTGTGGGCGCTTCCCGTGTCCGCGATCTGTTTGAAGAAGCAAAGAAAAATGCCCCATGTATCATTTTCATTGACGAGATCGATGCAGTGGCCCGCCGCAGAGGTACCGGTATGGGCGGCGGACATGATGAAAGAGAGCAGACATTAAACCAGCTTCTGGTTGAGATGGATGGCTTCGGTGTCAATGAAGGCATCATCGTTATGGCTGCTACCAACCGTGTAGATATCCTTGATTCGGCGATCCTCCGTCCGGGACGTTTTGACCGCAAGGTGGCTGTAGGCCGTCCGGATGTAAAGGGAAGAGAAGAGATATTAAAGGTACATTCGAAAGAAAAGCCATTAAGTGAAGATGTAGACCTTCACAGAGTAGCACAGACAACTGCCGGTTTTACAGGCGCAGATCTGGAAAACCTGATGAACGAGGCTGCGATCATCTCTGCAAGAGATAACCGCCGTTTTATCCGTCAGGCAGATATTGACAAGGCATTTGTAAAGGTTGGCATTGGTGCTGAGAAGAAGAGCCGTGTGATTTCTGAAAAAGACAAGAAGATCACCGCTTATCACGAAGCCGGTCATGCGATCCTGTTCCATGTGCTTCCTGATGTAGGACCTGTGCATACAGTTTCCATTATCCCTACAGGTGTTGGTGCAGCCGGTTATACCATGCCGCTACCGGAAAAGGATGAAATGTTCAATACAAAGGGCAAGATGCTTCAGAATATCATGGTGGATCTGGGAGGACGTATTGCAGAGGAGATCATTTTCAAGGATGTGACCACCGGAGCTTCCCAGGATATCAAGCAGGCAAGCAAGCTTGCAAGGGCCATGGTCACTCAGTATGGTATGTCTGACCGCGTGGGAATGATCCAGTATGGCAGTGATGAGGATGAAGTATTTATCGGCCGCGACCTGGCACACACCAAGTCTTATGGAAATGAGATCGCAGATGTGATCGATGAAGAAGTTAAGCGGATCGTAGATGAATGCTACAGCAAGGCGAAAAAAATCATTCTGGAACATGAGGATGTGCTCCACTCCTGTGCTGCTCTTCTTATTGAAAAAGAGAAGATCGGACAGGAAGAATTTGAAGGATTATTTAAAAATCATGAACCTGTCATGCATAATGACGGTGAGGTGTAAAACAGGATCAGAAAGTGTCTGTCAATTTTGACAGCAGAAAACAGTAAAAAAAATTCATATTTGTGCACACTTTTATGGGGGGTTATGCTATTATAATAGACGTAACCCCCCAATACATTATATAGTTTTTGCTACACC
>UQJF01000025.1 GCA_900541315.1 uncultured Clostridium sp.
CCCGTAACATGATCTTATCTGAAACAGATATGGAACGTTTAAGCGTGTGGCTTAAAGCAGCTGCCAGATCAGGTTCGGAAGAGGATTTTTTAAGTAGAATATGTTAATATTAAAAAGGCAATTTAATTGTCAAAGATAGAAATTAACTTGTTTTTTGGTATATTAAATTATATATATTTTTTAGTAGTAGTTACATAGGAAAAGGTGTAGCTATATAGAGATTGGAGGGATTTTTATTTACCAGAGAGATTATAAAGAAAAATTAAAGATAGGCGTTATTGGCGCAGGGTCTCATATGTATCGTAATCTTCTTCCGGCACTGCACTATCTTCCAGTACATCTTACTGCGATTTGCAATCGCGGTGAAGATAAATTAAACAGGACTATTGAAGAGTATAATTGCCCTGGATATCGAACACCAAAAGAAATGTATGAAAATGAAGATTTGGATGCAGTTATTATTGCAGTTTCACCATTTATGCATCCAGAATTAGCTTGTGAAGCAATGGAACATGGTGTTCATGTTTTCATTGAAAAGCCAGCAGCGCCTAATGTGACAGGTATTGATCAGATGATTAAGATATCTGAAAAGACTGGAAAATATGTGGTTGTAGGTTATAAAAAAGCTTTTATGCCGGTGACAGATAAGGCTTTAGAGATTTTAAATTGCGAAAGATATCAGGATGTGAGCAGTATTCTGGCAGTGTATCCGCTGCATCTGCCGAAAGATGGAAAAAAAGCTCTTGAAGAACAGGAATTTTGCGAATGGCTGAAAAATGGCTGTCACCCATTATCTTTTATGCTTCAAATAGCAGGGAGTGTAAAAAGTGTTATTACTTTGACCAATGAAAAAGGATTTGGAATAGTACAATTAAAGTTTGAAAATGGAGTAATAGGAAACCTTCATTTGTCGGATGTATCAAAGCCGGCCCGGGATGAATATCGGATTTACGGAAATGGATGGTCTATTGATATTGAAGGAAGCGGCTGCATTGCGTTACGAAGAGGTATTCCAAGTTATGAATATGATAATGCAGTCAGTTTTGCACCGGAAGGTTTTGATAGCGGAGATATAGTCTGGGAACCAGCGACCTGTCAGGCAAGTCCAGAGAATAAGGCATTGTTTGTTCAGGGAATGGTTCAGCAATTAAATTATTTTTGCCAGTGTGTTTTAACAAAAACACCTCCAGTCAGAGGTTCTTTGGTATTTGCACGTCAGATAACGCAGGTATTTGAAGCTGCATTAATTTCTGAAGGAAAAGAAATTTTCCTGAAAGAAAAAATTTAATAGTTCATAATATAAAAGGCTGTTGCATAGATGTAGAATGCAGCAGCCTTAAAAAAGAAAAAATTTACATTGTTACCCCGCCATCAATGGCGATATTTGCTCCAATCATATAGCTTGCAGCATCGTCCGCAGCAAAAAGAATAGCTTCTGCGATTTCTTTTGGTGTTCCAAGCGTGTTAATGGGCTGTCGTGCACAAAATTGTTTTTGAGCTTCTTCGGGATCGGGAGAGTGTGCAATGCGGCTTTCTAAAGATGGTGTTAAGGTAGTTCCGGGAGAAACACAGTTTACCCGGATATTATCATGACATAATTCCAGTGCCATAGCACGGGTCATGGCAGTTACAGCACCTTTGCTGGCAGAGTAAGCCAGGCGGTTTACATGACCTTTAGAAGCAGCTACGGAAGAAACGTTTACAATGGTTCCTTTTCCCTGTTTTTTCATAACTTCAACAGCTTTTTGAGACATTAGGAAAGTGCCTATAACATTAACATCCAGAGTTCGGTGGAAATCTGCAAGGCTGGTATTATCAATGGTTCCTCCGAGTACAATGCCAGCGTTATTGATTAAAATGTCCAGACGACCAAACTGTTCTAAGGTTTTATTAATAATATGTGATGCTGTTTCCGGATCTGATATATCGCCTTGTATGAAAATGCTTTTAAAGCCTTTTTGAGTTAGTTGCTCGGTAACTGCTTTGGCGGAGTTACTGACAGAATTGCAGACAACAAATGCTCCTTCTTCGCAGAAACGTAGGGCTGTAGCGGCTCCTATTCCGGCTCCGGCACCAGTAACGATAACTATTTTATTTTTAAAACGCATATTTTCTCCTTATTAGTATTCACGTACTCTGTTTATGCATGTGGCATAATCATCTTTCTGGAAGAATAGTTCCTGCTTTCCGAGAACATATCCTTCAATACCACAGTTGTGGTATAGATCAGAAATCACTTCTTTTGTTGCACCACCATCCAAAACCAGGTGATAGTTTAGATTGTGATCAATGCGGTATTGGTTCAAATCTGCAAATTTTTGACGGGTGTAAGGCATAAAAGTGCGGCCTGCAAACCCAGGATTAACACCCATGACCATAACATAATCAACGATAGGCAGCATGTTTTTTACAGATTCTAAGGAGGTGCAGGGATTTAATACCAGACCGGGCATTTTTCCAAGAAGCTGGATCTGCTCCAAAGTAGCAGAAGGTACAAGCTCGGATTCTGGGTGAATGTAAATAATATCTGCTCCAGCATCTGCTATCATTTTCAGGTAACGATGAGGCTGCATGACCATCATATGGCAATCAATCAGCTTTTTGCCGCCCTTATCGGTAATGCGTCGGATCATATCTAACTCCCGTACAGACATAGCGAAGTTAGGAACAAAAGTCCCATCCATAATATCTACATGGTAGATGTCCATATCCGTAGCATCTAATTTTTCAATTTCTTCCCGGATATTATCAATAGCAAGATTTAATATAGATGGGCATAAAATTTTGCGTGATTCACTCATATTTATCCTCCAGTTTCAATTAGCCATACATTAAGTTAGGAATAAACATTACCAGATTTGGGAAAAGTACTAAAATTGCGGATTCAACTAAAACTAGAATAATCCATGGGATGCAGGCTTTGATGTAGTCATCTAGTTTAATATCCAGGATACCGCATACGGTATACATAGCCATTCCAACTGGTGGAGTCATGTTACCCATGGTGACAACTGTACACAGAACCATACCAAATACGACAGGATCGATGCCAAAACTCTGGACCATAGGAAGAAGAATCGGTGTTGTTAAAAGGATAATAACAGATCCTTCCATAAACATTCCGGCAACTACAAGAAGGAGAACGATCAAAGCCATTACTACTAATGGGCTGGAAGTAAAGCTCATAACTGCAGTTGTGAATTTTTGTGGAAGTTTATCAATAGGGATTCCATATCCAAATACACCTGACATGGACATCATAAACATAATGGAACCGATATCGATAATGGAGTTCTTCATTGTTTTGAAGAGTACTTCTTTTGTCAGCTTTTTATAGATAAATACACCTACAAAAATAGCATATACGCAAGCAAAGGAGCCAACTTCAGTAGAAGTGAAAAGTCCTAAGCGGATACCTACTAAAAGGATTAATGGGAAAATAACAGCCCAGATACATTCACGTAATAAAATGATGATCTCTTTTGCGGATGCCCGCTTGGCAGATGCTGGTTTTAAACCATATTTTTTAGATGCAATGGCAACCATGATCATCATAATAATCATCATTAACAGGCCTACATAAATACCTGCTGCAAACAGACGACCAATGGAAACATTTCCGACTGTTCCATACGTGATCAGACCAACACCTGGTGGGATAGTAGCTGTAATGAGGGCGGTAAAAGCAATAACACAGCCGGTGAAGCCTTTTGGATATCCCTGTTTTATCATGTCAGGACCAAGAACGCGGGCTTCCATAGCAGCATCTGCATTTGCAGAACCGGAAACGCCGCCCATAAGAGTGGAAAGAACAACGCTTACCTGCGCAAGTCCGCCGTTCATGTGCCCGGTAAGAGCCATCGCAAGCTGAATCAGTTTTTCTGTAATTCCAGAGGCATTCATAAGATTGCCTGCAAAAATAAAAAGAGGAACTGCTAATAATGTAACATTTTGTACCTGCGTAACAGGAAGCTGAGGAACTGTTGTAAGGGGGATTTCAGGATGCTGGAAAAAATACAGCAGACCGGAAAAAAATACGGAAAACCCCACAGGAAGCCCCAGAAACAGTAAGACAACAAATGCAATAAATACGAGTATCATAGGTCGGTCTCCTTTCTGGTTGTTTTACATTTCTTCGTTGAGTACTTCATGTTTTACATAACGGAAGTACAGATGCCGCAGTTCATTGATCATCATCATAATCATGCTGCATGGAAGACTGGCAGATACAAAGCTGTAGCTCAACCATGGAATTGCCTGAAATACACGGGCACGAGAAGCAACTACAGATTTCATGCCATAGAAAAATAAAAAGGCAATAGAAAAAAGAATGATAGCGTGTACCAGTAATTCGCATGAAAATTGAAGAAATTTTGGTAATCTGGCAGTCAGGATATCGACTACAACATGCCGTTTGATGCGGAATACAATATCTGCACTGGTAAAGGTACTCCAGGCAAAAAGCATCAGTGCTAAATCATTTCCCCAACGTATCGGGTGACCTGCAGTTCTTAAAATAGCAGCAATGAAAATAATGGATACGCTTGCTCCGAGGAGAATCATGGCAAAAAGTACTTCTATGTCACATATGCGTCTATAAAATCGGTTCAAAGATTTGCCTCCTATCTGATAAAAAGAAACTGCTACACGGTAGCACATCACCTGCAAAGGCAGATGCTTACCAGTGCAGCAGCCCTGTTTATGTATTATTTTTTGCCGATATCGTTGTAAACAGCTTTTCTTACCTCAGAAAGGTTTAAAGCATCATAAGCTTTCTGGCTGTTTGCCTTGAAGGCTTCCATATCCAGTTCATCTGGTCCGATTACAGTGATACCGGAATCGATCATAGCCTGCTTGCTGCTTGCAGTCTGTTCTGCCAGCGCATTGGTAAGTTCTTCACCGAATTTGTTGCATTCATCAACAAAAATCTTCTGATATTCTTCTGGAAGAGAATCCATCCAGCTCTGACTGACAATCATGGTATTGATTGCAAAGAAATGTCCTGTTTCAATGACATATTTGCAAACTTCGTGGATCTTTAAGTTGAGAGCATTGTTATAAGGAAGTTCACATCCGTCTACAACCTTTGTTTGGATACCAGTATAAACTTCACCTAAACTCAGTGCAGCAGCAGTACAGCCTAAGCTGTTTACAGATTCAACCCAGATAGGAGCAGGAGCGGTACGGATCATGAGTCCTTTTAAATCATCTGGTTTATAAGCTGGTTTATTGGTGAACAGATGTCTTGGTCCCTGATCCCAGTCCCAGGCGATATTGCAGATATTATATTCATCAGCTAACTGCTTATTTAAGTCCTTGATGGTCTGAGAATCTCTTAAAGCAAAGGCTTCTTCCTGATTATCGATAAAATATGCGGCATTACATACGGATAAATCATTTACATAAGAACCGAGTCTTGCAAAGTCTGTTTGCCATCCCATGTTTGCACCCTGACGGATCTGTTCTATTACGTCCTCTTCAGTACCTAGCTGAGCATTTGCGTAGACTTCAATCTCAACAGCGCCATTGGTTTTCTCGCGTACTGAATCAGCCCATTTCTCCATATAAATATGTGGAAGATCCTGTTCTGTCAGTGTGTGTCCAAATCGGAGAACGTATTTGGCATCGCCACTTGGTGCTGCATTTTCGGCAGAAGATTCCTCTTTAACGGCTTCTGTTGCTGCATCTGTTTTGGCATCTGCGGGTGCTGCTGTAGTAGCTGTTGTTTTTGCACCTCCTGCACAACCGACCAGTGAAAGTGCCAGAATAGTTGCTAAAGCTGTTGTTCCTAAGTTTCTTTTTTTCATTTGCAATTCCTCCTATAATTGTGTGATTCATCCCATGTATTGTCGACTAATGCATATTGGCATTATATACTATTTTTTTTATATTTCAATAGATTTTATACGATTTAACTACATAATATAAAAAAATAATGTTGAAAAACCAAATTGACTTCTAAAAAATGATAAAATATCAATTCAAACGACAAAGAATACAGGACTAAATACACAATTTCATCCCATGTTTACGTTGACGGTACTGATTTTAATAGTGTATAATTCAAATTAAGAAAAACTCTTTTTAATGCTTTCCCATGTGTATTGTCTAATGCTGGACTAATGTGTGTTTAAACAAAAGAAATATTCAAGGAGAACAAGATATGACGGAATTGGGAATTGTAAAAGCGGAGTTTTATAGAGCAGTATCTAAAATCAGTAAACCGATTGCTGATTCAACACATACGATCAGCAAAATTGCCTTTTATGTTATGGAGATCACATTGAGAAACGGGGTAAAAGGACAAGGGTATCTTTTGAGTTTTCATTATTCGCCCAATGCGATTGAAGGGGCATTAAAGGATATTTGTAACTTTTTACGGGAGAATGAATATGAAACTTATGAAACCGTACGTATGAAACAAGATTGGGATAAGGAAGCAGAATATTTTGGAAATACGGGATTGAACAACTGTGCAGTTGCTGCTGCCAACATTGCAATGTGGGATGCATGGGGACATGCGCTGAATATGCCGGTATGGAAGATTTTAGGTTCAAATGCAAAAAAGATTCCTGTATATGGAAGTGGTGGTTGGATCAGTTATACAGATGAAGAATTATTAGAAGAGGTTTTAGATTATAAAGGGAGAGGATTTACAGCTGTAAAGATCAAGGTGGGGCACCCGGATGGAATAGAAAGGGATTTGCATCGCCTTTCTATCTGCAGAGAGAAGTTGGGAGATAGTGTGAAGATCATGATGGATGCGAATCAGGGAATGGATGTTCCTTCGGCATTAAAGTTGGCTGAGCAGGCAAAAAAAATAGGCATTCATTGGTTTGAAGAACCGGTAACGCATACTGATTTTGCAGGCTATGAACTGTTACGCAGCAAATGCGGAATTGCACTTGCCATGGGAGAAAGAGAGTACGATTGTGAAGCGTTAAAGCATCTTATTGAAAGAAATGCTTTAGATCTTTGGCAGCCGGATATTGTGCGTTTGGGTGGCGTAGAGGAATGGCTTAATTCAGCTAAACTTGCAGAAAGTTACAAACTTCCAGTGCTGCCTCATTATTATAAAGATTACGATGTTCCGTTATTATGTACGATCCGTCATCCTTATGGTGCAGAATCTTTTGACTGGATTGATGGAATTATTGACAATACTATGAGAATTGAAAATGGATATGCATATCCAAGAGAGACTTCGGGCTGGGGATTTACATTCAAAGAAGAATTTTTAGAGAAAGTGGATTAGGCATATCAGTTGCCAGATAGGAGGCTGCTATTATGACAGCACAGGAATATGTGAATGGGCTTTTTGAACTGACAGGACATGTAGGAATTATTACAGGGGCAAGTCGGGGAATTGGTCTTGGTGAAGCGGAGGCTTTATGCAATGCGGGTGCAGAAATTTATAATTTCGATGTAAAAGACGTACAAGAAGAGGATAAAAAAGAAAGTTTTTCAAGCATTGAACGTTTTCATACGATTATATGTAGTGTTACGGAGTATGATGAATTGGAATATCAGATTAAAAAAATAGCAGACAAACATGGACATATTGATTTTCTGATAAATAATGCAGGAATTACATTTAAAAGTCGTGCGGAGGAATTTCCTGAAGAGAGGCTTGATGCAATTATCAATATTAATTTAAAAACCCCTTTTATGATTTCTCGATTATGCTATCCTTATTTGAAAGAATCACCCTATATTGGAAGGATTATTACTATTTCATCTATGGCATCCTATATGGGATTCAATGGGGTTTTGCCATATGATATGACGAAATCCGGCGTTATGGGACTTACCCGAGGTTTGGCAGAAGAGTGGAAGAATGATAATATTCTTGTAAATAGTGTATCTCCTGGCTGGGTATTGACAAAGATGAATGAAGAAATGTTTGCTAAAAATCCAGACAGAAAAGAAGCGGCAGCTAATAAAATGATGCTTCCTCGTTTTGCAGAACCGATTGAAATCGGTTATATGATTTTATTTCTTCTTTCACAGGCATCGAATTATATTACAGGTCATGATTTTTCAGTAGATGGTGGTGCACGTTCACATGGATTTTGATGATAGAAGAGGTAGAAGATTATGATGAAATTTAGTGCGACAGTAACATTGCAGTATGATACTCCGTTTTCTTCTTTTTCTCATGAACAGTGGAGAGATGGATTGGACTGGATGAAACAAAGTAATTTGGATGGTGCAGAATTGTGCATCAGCAATTATGAAAATATAGATCCATATAAGATAAAGGAAGAATTGGACATACGCGGATTAGGGTGCTCTACCCTTTCTACCGGACAGGCAAGAGGTTTGGAAGGACTGTCCTTGATCGGTGTTTTACCGGATAAAGTACGGGAAACGCAAAAACGTTTTTTACAGCATATTGATACGGCGGCTATATTGGAAAGCAAAGTTACCATTGGATTAATGAGAGGTTTGGGAACGGAGGTAACAAAAAGTCAGGATCTACACAATTTATCAGAGGCATTGAAGCCGCTGATCGAATATGCAGATAAAAAGGGTGTGATCCTGTTGCTGGAGGCGATCAACCGGTATGAAACAGCTCTTTTAAATTCTGCAGAGGCTGACATGGATTTCATTGTAAATGATCTGGGAAATCCTGATTGTGTAGGAGTGCTGTGGGATTTGTTCCATGCCAATATAGAGGATGCAGATTATAAAAAGAGCATAGCAATAATGGGGAAAAAATTGAAACATATCCATCTTGCAGATTCTAACCGCATGTTTCCAGAGTATGGACATACGGATTTTGCAGCTATTTTGAAAGAAGTGAAAATAGCTGGATTTAAAGAATACTGCTCGTTCGAGTGTCTGAATCTCCCATCTCGAAGTGTTGTTCTGGAGCAAACAAGGACCTGGGTGGAAAAAATGCGAAATTTATAGAGGGCGAAAATTCCTCTGGTGTTTTAATATACCAGGGGGATTTTTTGCGTCTGAACTCTGGACATTTCCCTGTAAAACTGCTATTCTGGATATAAGCAGGATTTCAAATAAATTTCTAAAGATTCTAAAATTCTAAGCTGTATCAAACACAGCATCTTATCTGAACTCTTTGCTTAAATCACTGATTAATGGATCGGGCAGAGAGTACGGAGAAAAACTTTCTGCCGCACAACAGAAAGGACGATGCCTATGACACAAAATGTATGGGAACAGGAAGCAGTAAAAGATTTGATGCAATCAGAAGAATGGGAGGCTGTAAGGATGAGCATCTTGTCAATAGGATTGGAACGTGGAGAGAAGATTGGACTGGAAAAAGGAATGGCTAGAGGCTTAAGTTGTGGAAAAGTTCAGGGAAAAGCGCAAAGTATCCTGGAACTTCTGGAAGAAAATGGCCCAGTATCTGAGAAAACCCGTAACATGATCTTATCTGAAACAGATATGGAACGTTTAAGCGTGTGGCTTAAGGCAGCTGCCAGATCAGGTTCAGAAGAGGATTTTTTGGATAGAATACAGTAAATGTGATATTCTATGTATTTTAGAATAATAAATAATAGTAGAAGTGGCCCATTTTCGGAAAATGGGTTGCTTTTATTTTGCGAGAAGACATGAGCCTCTTGTTTTTTACGTTAATGCAGGTATTATATATTTATAAACATAAATAAACATGAAAAATAAACATAAATATAAATAAATATAAATAAATATAGATATGGAGGAAGACGAATGAAAGGAGAAAATCCATTTACATTGACTTTTGGACAAAAGCCGGTAGAATTTATTTCCCGTACAGATCAGATTGGAAGGATCATAAATACGTTTGACATGGAAAATCCGTCTAATGTGGTTTATATGATCGCCGGGGTTAGGGGCTCTGGAAAAACAGTTTCTCTTGCTGTGATAGGAGACTATTATAATGCAAAAGAAGACTGGATCGTTTTGTGTTTAAGTGCAGATATGGATCTGATTTCAGGAGCGGTATCGGAATTAAATCGGATTCTAAAAATCAGAGGGATAGATTTGGGAATTAATATTAATATCGGAATTGCAGAAATTGCTTTCAATAAAGAACGGGATACATTAGATAAAGAAACAATGCTGCGTGATATTTTGGAAAAGGTAAAAGAACAGGGGAAAAAAGTACTTTTTATCATTGATGAGATCATTAATAATCAATATGTAAAATTTTTCGTAAGTAATTTCCAAATTTACATTACAAAAAATTATCCAGTTTATCTTGTAATGGCTGGATTATATGATAATATCAGCAACCTTCAAAACGAAAAAAGCCTTACATTTTTATACCGCGCTCCCAAAATATTCCTGGAACCATTAAGTGTTCCGGCAATGACTACCAGTTACCGGACTGTATTTGAACTGCCACCTAAAGAGGCAGCTTCCATGGCGCGGCTCACAAAAGGATATCCCTTCGCGTTTCAGATATTGGGATATCTGAAATGGGAAAATGGAGGTACAGTGGATGATATTTTGCCAAAATTTGATGAAGAACTGACTGTTTATGCTTATGAAAAAATATGGAGTGAATTATCGGAGCTGGATCGCAAAATTGTTTATATTATTTCTCAGGGAATAAATAAAACAGGTGACATACGGGAAAGCTTGGGAGTATCACCGCAACTTTTAAATACTTATCGGAAACGTCTTATGGAGAGAGGTGTAGTTGATGGTTCAAGACATGGGGAACTGACCTTGGCGTTGCCAAGATTTGAAGAGTATATCAATATGTATTGTGAAGTGATATTGTAATTAAAATAGGTTAGAGAAGAATACCTTCCCTCGTTCTGACATTATCAGAAAACGAGGGAAGGTTTACATTGAGCAAAGGTAAACGATATGCTTATGGTTTTGCAGATTTATTCTTCCACAACCTCCACAATACTAAAGCCCTTCTCTTTCAACATATCCTCACAGGGACTGTCAAGGTGCATACAGTAGACTCTGTGGCGTTCTTCACGGGGGATCCATTTTTCCATCTTGCCGTAGTAGCAGTGGGATGGATTCGGTGAATCGTGGGTACTGGTATCGTGGTAGATACGGTTTATTTCTCCTGCCAGGAAGCGGTTTCTGATGTCTTCAGGCAGTTCAGAAGAGTCACCGCTGTAGTAGATAGACTCTGTACCATTGCTTAAAACATAGCCATAGCATTTCATATCCAGGGCATGTTTCACCTCCACGGGAACTGCAGTCAGTCCGGCCGGATTTTCAGGAAGTGTTTCATGGTAATGGTAGCCTAAAGGTGTTATCCCTTCTAATGTAAGAAGCTGTTTAATGGTCTCCTGTGGATAAACCACATGAATAGCTTTGTTGAAGAGACAGTAAAAATAGGAGATCAGGGTTCCAAGGCTTCCTACGTGATCGGCATGCATATGGGTCAGGATAACATAAACATCTTCAATGGAAGCCAGGTCCAGTTTGTGATAAAGCACATCAAACATGGTCTCTCCGCAGTCAATAAGATAAAGCGCTTTTCCGGAAAGCATGTATGCTCCCGTATTCTTGAAGGGAGGATAAAAAGCGCTGCCTTTTCCGGTAAAATTTAATTCCATGCCTTTCCTCCTTAATGGGTATTTTCAGCGATCATTCCTTGATGCCGGCACTTACAAAGCTGCTCATAAACTGTTTCTGGGCAACTAAGAAGGCTAAGAGCAGAGGAACAATGATGATAAAGGCTGCAGCACACACATTGGCCCACTGCATGTTAGCCTCCTTTGATTTTGCAAAAATAGCAAGTCCTACAGTCAGTGTACGGTTAGTAGGAGAATTAGTTACGATCAAAGGCCACAGATAGTTGTTCCAGTGGTAGCTGACAGAGATAACGGCAAAGGAAAGATATGCCGGTTTTGCACAGGGCATGTATACACCCCAGATGGTCTGCCATGTGTTGGCACCGTCGATCTTTGCGGCTTCAGCCAGTGCCTTTGGAATAGATTTAAAGTGCTGGCGGAGCAAGAAGATAGCCATGGCACTGCCGTAGAATGGAAGCATCATACCGATCTTGCTATCGATCAGCTTTAAGTCAGACAGAGTCATGAAGTTTGGTGTGATCAGAACGTCATTTGGGATAATGATCTGCATAAAGATCACAGCAAATACCAGTGCCTGTCCCTTGAAATCCAGAACGGCCAGCGCATAGGCAGCCAGAGTGGAAGTAAAGAACTGTACGGCAAAGGTGCATACTACCAGTGTCAGGGTGTTGATGTAATAGGTGCCAAATGGAATAGCATTCCATACATATTTAATATTGTCCAGTGTAAACGCTGTTGTTGGGAACAGTGTCATATGGAAGGATGGAACAGAAAATGCGGTTCCGATCAGCCAGATAAGTGGGATTAGCCAAAGCAGGCCTAAAATAACGGAAAATGCGGTGATCCCGGCACCGATCAAATGTTTTTTCTGCATGGTGTAAGGCCTCCTTTAGTTGTATTGGATCTTCTTGTCCTGGCTTAAGAAACGAGGAAGTGCTACTACCATAAGCAGAAGCAGCATAACCGTTGTCAGTGCAGAAGATACGCCGTAGTTGAAGTTTGTAAATCCCTGTTGGTAAATGTAGTACAGAAGCAGTGTGGAAGCGTTGTTTGGAGCTCCCTCTGTCATAATGACTACATGATCCACCAGCTTAAAGCTGTTAGTCAGCGCAATGGTGGATACAAACAGGAAGGTCGGTGCAAGAAGCGGTAAGGTGATCTTGCGGAAAATAGTCCAGGAGTTAGCACCGTCAATGCGTGCTGCCTCATTTACATCGGTAGAAATGCTCTGGATACCGGAAAGGAAGAATACCATCAGATATCCGGCCTCTTTCCATACGTACATAAAGGCCATAGCCGGAAGAACAGTCTTTTTACTGGATAAGATATTCATAGGCTGAAATCCCATGCTGATAAGCATCTGGTCAAGTAAGCCGTTTTTTGCCATGTAAATGAACATCCAGATACTGGCAATAGCGATCATGGGCATAACCACCGGATAGAAATAGGAAGTACGGACAAAACCGATGAGACGGCTTTTGCGGTTGACTAAGGTTGCTAAAAACAGACCGACTACCATACTGGGAACAATGGTGATCAACGCAAAAAACAGCGTATTTCCCATTACTTTCCAGAAAAGAGAAGATCCGGCCAGATTGATATAGTTTTTCAGACCGATAAATTCCGGTGCGCTCATACCGAGCTTATATTTTGTGAGACTGAGCCAGATGCTCCGAAAGACCGGCCATACAGTAAAGGCTGCCATAAAGATCAGGGAAGGCATTACCAATAACCATCCTATGAGAGTGTTTCGCAGTTCACGCTGCTTTTTTGTATGTGTTTTCATCATTGCTTCTCCATTTATCAGATTTTCCAATTATCAGATTTCGAGAGAACAGTAGAAAATATGAAATAAATTGGCGCTGCCGTAAAGCACGGCAGCACCAACCTCATTTCAGAAAGTATCTGTTTAATTCTACTGATACTCAGACAGAACTTCTGTTGCCTGTTCCTGAGCTGCGCTTAATGCTTCTTCAGCAGTTGCGTCACCAGTTACTGCAGACTGGATATTGTCGTTTAAGACTCTCCAGATCTCTGCTGCATTGTAAGTAGTAAGCTCTGGCTTGGAGATCGGGATCTGTTCGTAAGCGATCTTAGCCTGAGGCAGCTTGTCGTAGTATTCTTTCATGATATCCAGATCGAAGCAGGACTGTCTGGTTGCTACATAACCGGTATCCAGTGCCCACTGTGCTGCGCGTTCTGGCTCAGTAGCGAACTTGATGAATTTCCATGCTGCCTGTACGTGGTCTTCCGGAATACCTTCGGAGATGTAGAAGTTTCCGCCGCCGGTAGGAGCTGCCTGACGGGCATTTCCAGGAAGGAATGCAGTACCGAATTCAAAGGTAGCGTTCTTGCTGATGTTTGCCAGGTTTCCTGTGGTGTGGTAGATCATAGCTACTTCGCCTGCTAAGAACTGGGTAGGAAGATCGGTCCACTGAACGATGCCAGGAGCCATTACTTTATATTTGTTCTGAAGGTCAAGCCAGAACTGAAGTGCTTCTACATTTTCCGGGGTATCGAACATAACGGATTTTCCGTCTTCAGCCATCAGGTTTTCACCGTTTTTGCTGTTCTGTAAGCAGAAGCCTGTAAAGGTCCACTGTGCGGAACCGGAGTTTAATGCAATACCAACACCGTAACGGTTTTCATTGGTCAGCTTTTGTGCATCCTCAACCAGTTCATCCCAGGTTGCAGGTGCTTTTTCTGGATCAAGGCCAACTTCCTTGAATGCATCCTTATTATAGAAAAGGATCTCTGTACTTCTCTGGAATGGGATGGAGTAGATCTTGCCGTCTACGTAGGAGTCCTCCATAAATCCACTTAAGAAATCATCAATGTAAGCTTTTCCTTCATCACCATCTGCTGCGATCAGGTCATCTAAAGGCATTGCCATACCTGTGGAGGCCATGGTGAAACGCTGGGTAGCAAGGCTTACAAATACATCTGGAGGTGTGCCTCCCTGGATAGCAGTCTGGATCTTTGTAACAGTATCATCGTAGTTTCCGGTATAAACAGGATCTACAACAATATCAGGGTTCTCAGCGTTAAAGTCTGCGCAGATCTTCTCGATCAGCTTTGCAGCATCGCCGCCTACGTTTACCGGGTAGTAGAATGACAGGTGCATGGTGTCAGATGAACCGCTTTCAGCTGCTGCAGTGGTTGTATCGGCTGCTGCTTCGGATTTTTCAGCTGCTGCACTGGTTTCAGCTGGCTTGGAACTGCCGGAGCAGCCGCTTAATGCCATAGCAGATGCTACTAAACAGGCAGATGATGCAAGTACGAGTTTCTTTTTCATGATACTCCTCCTTTTTTGTTTACATTGATAGGCCTTTTTAAGGTCCGTGATTTGCTCTTAAGTTCACTATAACATTATTATTGAAACGTGTCAAATATTATTTTGATTTTTTGCACAATATTTATTTTGTATTTACTTGATACTTTAACAAATTTACCTATGTTATACATTTTTTACAATTCATTTACAAATAATGTGGTTGAATGATGTTCAATTTACAGAGGTGTAATTGTGGTTTTCACATAGATATGGTATACTCAGAAGCATCAAGATATCAGGAGGAGCATATATGGCAACCATTAAAGATATTGCGAAGAAAGCCGGTGTGGCTCAGGGAACGGTTTCCAATGTATTAAATGGTAAGGGAAATGTAAGCAGTGACAAAATACGCCGTGTACTGGAAGCTGCAAGACAGCTGGGATATGTTCCAAATGAGAGAGCGGCTTTGCTGCGTAAAGGAACCAATGACTGTCTGGCCCTGGTCATGCCTGATTCACGGGCCAGGCAGTATGAGGATTTTTATTTCAGCTTTAAAGATTATGCCCAGGAACATGGTTATCTGGTATCACGTCACCTGACCAATGAAAATTCACCGGAAAGCGAAGTGGCTGCATTTTCAGAGGCAAAAGTGAGGCAGGTAAAGGGAATTGCCTGCATTTCCGCTGTAGCGGGTACTGCCAGCGAAACGGTTATTTATAAAAACAGTGGGATTTTTGGAGAAATGGAACCGGATTCAAATAATGGGACTGATATTCCGGTACTTTTTGTGGACCGGAAAACAGGTTTTCCTTCTGATTTTATTGGGTTTGATTATGAAAAAGCGGGACAGGCCATGGCAGAGAAGGCACTGCAGGCGGGATATCGAAGCATCTGTCTGCTTACAGGAAATCCGGATTATTCCAGTGAAAAAGATTTCTGCCGGGGCTTCCTGACCAGAATGGAAGGTTCTGCCTGCCAGGTGATCCAGATCTGGACGGATTCATTTCGAAAATACCAGAATATCATGCAGATATTTAACGGGACGCTGCCACAGGCATTTTTTATATCCAATTATGGATTTGCGGAAAGCGCTAAGGATATGTGTACCACCTTTTATGGAAAAGAAGAAGGCTCGCCAGATATTTATACGGTCTCACCATTATTTACCATTCCGGAAAATGACTTTATTAAATATGAAATGAATTACCGTCAACTGGGAAAAAGGGCGGCAAAAATGCTGATCCAAAAGGCAGAAGAGACCGGAGGGGAAGAAAAGATAGCAGAAGAGTATACAGCGGAAGAAAGCACAGCAGAAAAAAAAGGACTGTGGGGGGGAATGCCAGAAAGCAGTGAGTCAGAGAACCATGTGAACCGGATGATGGTGGGGGATGGATTCCAGAACTGGTTTGTGAACATCCGGAAACCGGAAAGCTCCCAGCCTTTAAACATTGTAACGCTGGACAGTCCGGAAGCTTACATTATGAAAACATTTTCACGGTTATTTACCCAGAAAACGGGAGTTGATGTAAATGTGTGTATCCTTTCATATGATGAGATCTATGAGGCATTTAATTCCTTAGATGAAACCTCCCGTTTTGATATCCTGCGTCTGGATATGACCTGGTTGTCCTGGTTTGCCCAGAAGTTATTGCGGCCGCTGTCAGAAATCGATGAGGATATTGAAAACAGTCTGGGACAGTATGTGGAAGGGGTTCCGGAGCATTATTGCCGGGTCAATGACCAGATCTATGCACTGCCAGTTACGCCCAGCGTACAGATCCTTTATTATAGGAAAGACCTGTTTGAAAGTCCTATCTGCAAGCGGACTTATTTTGAACAGTTCCATGAGGAATTGCAGCCGCCGAAAACTTTTGAGGAATATAACAGGATTGCTACGTTTTTCACCAGAGATCTGACACCGTCATCACCGGTTCCTTATGGATCTACCATTACACTTGGGTCTACCGGTGTGGCAGGTTCTGAATTTTTAGCAAGATTATTTGCTATTCAGGAAAACCTGTATGGTGCAGACGGACAGATTCATCTGGATTCTCCTGCGTGCCAGCAGGCCCTTACGGAACTGGTAGAGCTGCGGCAGTGTACATCGCCGGAATACTGCGGCTGGTGGACCCAGACTGCAAAACGCTTTGCAGAAGGAAATTTTGCCATGTCCATTTTATACAGCAACTATGCCAGCGATCTGTCATCCCACAGCTCTCATGTAGTAGGAAATGTAGGATATTCCATGATGCCGGGAAATAATCCGGTGCTTGGCGGCGGTAGTTTAGGTGTTTCTAAGTATTGTAAGCGGCCAAAAGATGCACTTTCCTTTATTAAATGGATGTGCAGTGAGCCCCTGTGTTCGGCATCAGCATTACTGGGAAGTACATCGCCATGCCGCAGAACCTATGACAATTATGAGGTTTTACATAACTATCCGTGGCTGAAGCTTTCCAGACATTGCTTTCCTATTTCAAAGGGAAACCGGCTTCCGGCAGAGCTTTCTGTGCCTTTTGATGAGCGTAAATTTTTAAGCATCCTGGGACTGGCGGTTAAGAATGCCTACACTGGTATTGTGACACCAAAAGAGGCTCTTTCCGATGCCCAGATGCAGTTTTCAAATTATTTCAAAACTCCTTTAGGAAAACTTTAAGAAACAGTCAGATTTTAGTCAGAGTTCTTTAAGGGAGCCTCAAAGACTTGCCTGTTCTGGTGTGTTATACTGTAATTAAGGGAAGGCCCCGACCGCTGCCGCGGGCGGGAGAGAGCATAGGTGCTTGAGCCTGAGTTATATAGCACAGGAGAGAAGGTGAGCAGATGAGGACGAAAGACAATGAAAAATACAATACAGCAGGAAGCACCGGGAAAAAGAAGCGTGCAGCGTTTAACTGGCTTAAAGGAGTGACAGCTGTGCTCTGTGCGGTAGTTATGTATTTTGCAGTGACTATCGGTATCCGTGGTTATGATATGTATAAGGATGCCATTGCCCAGGTCAGCCTGGAAGATAAAATAAATGAGATCCGTTCCAAGAAAAGCTACACCTTGTTTTCTGACCTTCCGGAGACTTACACGGATGCAGTCCTCTCTGTGGAAGACCACCGATTTTATGGACATATTGGTATTGATCCCATTGCTATTACAAGAGCCATGGTCAATGATGTGAAAGCAGGATGTTTCGTAGAAGGCGGCAGCACGATCACACAGCAGTTGGCAAAAAATCTGTACTTCACCCAGGAAAAGAAGATGGAACGGAAGGCGGCAGAGGTATTTATGGCCTTTGCACTGGAACGGGCTTACACTAAAAATGAGATCTTAGAGCTTTATGTAAATACCATTTATTTTGGAAACGGATACTACTGTATTAAAGATGCCAGCGAAGGTTATTTCGGAAAAGAACCAGAAGACCTGACTGATTATGAAAGCACACTCCTTGCAGGCGTTCCTAATGCACCATCTAAATATGCCCCCACTGTAAACCTGGAGCTGGCCGAAAAACGCCAGGAGCAGGTGGTGGAACGGCTGGTAGCCTGCGGTCTGTTTACAAAAGAGCGGGCGCTGGAGACATTGGCGGGAAGTGATAAAAAGACCCTTTGACTCCAACATCAGGATATGGTTTGTAAAAAGAATCACGGCTTGTAAAAGAAGGCCATATCTGCTAGAATAAGTGAACGGCTAGTACATCGTTTCATAAACAATGTATTCGTAAAATGAGCGTTAGATACCCCTATATGGCGGAATCTAGCGCTTTCAGGCGTGTTTTGGAAAGGAAAATATTTTATGTATATCATAGCAGGACTGGGAAACCCTACAAGGGAATATGAGAAGACAAGACATAATGTGGGATTTGATACCATTGATGTGCTGGCGGACAGGTTAAACACATCTGTGGATGAGAAGAAGTTTAAGGGACTTTATGGAAGGGGGATCATCGCAGGGGAAAAGGTGATCCTTTTAAAACCCCAGACTTTTATGAATTTAAGCGGTGAGAGCGTAAGAGAAGCGGCAGATTTCTATAAAGTGGACCCGGAGCATATTATTGTTATATATGATGATATCAGTCTGGATGTAGGTCAGCTGCGCATCCGTAAGAAAGGCAGTGCAGGCGGCCATAATGGTATTAAAAATATCATTGCCCATCTGGGAACCCAGGAGTTTCCAAGGATCAAGGTGGGCGTAGGTGACAAGCCCCCCAGAATGGATCTGGCAGATTATGTACTCAGCTGTTTTTCTAAGGAAGACCGTGAGAAAATGGAACAGGCATTTAAAGATGCGGCAGATGCGGTAGAGGTTATGATCACAGAAGGGGCAGATGCGGCTATGAACCGGTTTAATGGCCATAAATAAAAAATCTTCTCGCAAAATCAAGTAGAAAAAGATTCCGGGAGAATATAGAAGCAAAAGGGTTGGTCATCAGATACAGGATATAAGGGGAAAATATGGAAAATCCGTTATTGGAATTACAGGAATATGAAAATCTACAGGAAGCGTTAAAAAAGGCAAAAGGACCGGTCCAGGCAACGGGAACCCTTGATTCCCAGAAGGTACACCTGATGCACTGGCTGGGAAAAGACGGGGGTTTTTCCTGGAAACTGGTGGTGACTTATGATGACCAGAGAGCTAGGGAGATCTATGATGATTTTCGCAGCTTTACGGAAAACGTATGGCTTTATCCGGCAAAGGATCTGCTGTTTTACAGTGCGGATATCCATGGAAACCTGATGACCCGCCAGCGTATTGCCGTATGGCGGCACCTGATGGAAGAGGAAGAAGGCGTGGTCGTCACTACGCTGGACGGTCTTATGGATCATCTGCTGCCTTTAGTATTTTTAAAGCAGCAGGCAGTGACTGTGGAAAATGGTCAGGTCATGGATCTGGATGAGTGGAAAGCGCGGCTGACAGCACTGGGCTATGAGCGTACGGCCCAGGTAGACGGAATGGGCCAGTTTTCAATCCGTGGTGGCATTGTGGACATTTTCCCGCTGACAGAAGAAGTGCCGGTGCGTATTGAACTGTGGGATGATGAGGTAGACTCTATCCGCAGCTTTGACCCGGAAAGCCAGCGGTCTGTGGAACAGCTGGAAAAGATCACCATTTATCCGGCAGCAGAGACCATTTTAACGAAAAAGCAGTTGGAAGCCGGGATAGAGAGGCTGGAAAAGGAAGAAAAAGAATATGAAGCAGCCTTAAGGGCCAAACATCAGATCGAGGAAGCATCCCGCATCAGGGGGATCATCAAAGAACTGACAGAAGGGATTACACAAGGCTGGAAACGGGATGGACTTGATGCCTATATCCGGTATTTCTGCCCGGAAACAGTGTCATTTCTGGACTACTTTCCGGCGGGAGATACGCTGATCTGTCTGGATGAACCGGCGAGATTAAAGGATAAGGGCGAGACTGTAGAGCAGGAATTTCGTGAAAGCATGATCCACCGCCTGGAAAAGGGATATCTTCTTCCTGGCCAGACAGAGCTTCTCTATGCAGGGGCACAGGTTCTTGCAAAGCTTCAAAGCCCTTATACAGTGATGCTTACCGGTCTTGACCAGAAGCTTCCAGGCATGAAGGTAAAGGAAAAGTTCAGCTTTGATGTACGCAACGTAAACTCCTATCAGAACAGTTTTGACATGCTCATAAGTGATCTGACCCGGTGGAAAAAAGAAGGCTACAGGGTGGTTTTACTGTCTGCTTCCAGGACAAGAGCCAGCCGGCTGGCCAGTGACCTGCGGGAATATGACCTGCGGGCTTATTGTCCGGATGGAACAGGGGAAGAACATAAGGCGGCTCCAGGTGAGATCTTAGTTACCTATGGAAATATCCACCGGGGTTTTGAGTATCCCCTGATCAAATATGTCATTATTACAGAAGGTGACATGTTTGGCACAGAAAAGAAGAAAAAACGACGGAAAAAGAGCAATTACCAGGGAAAAGCCATTCAGAGCTTTTCGGAACTGGCAGTAGGAGATTATGTAGTCCATGAGGAACATGGTCTTGGTATCTATAAGGGAATTGAAAAGGTAGAGCGGGACAAGGTCATTAAGGACTATATTAAGATCGAGTATGGAGACGGGGGAAATCTGTATCTTCCGGCCACCAGACTGGAAAGTATCCAGAAATACGCCGGTGCAGATGCCAAAAAGCCGAAACTGAATAAGTTAGGCGGAACTGAGTGGAATAAGACAAAGACCCGTGTAAAGGGGGCTGTTCAGGAAATCGCCAGGGATCTTGTAAAGCTTTATGCAGCCCGTCAGGCGCAAAATGGTTATCAGTACGGGGAAGATACGGTATGGCAGAAGGAATTTGAGGAACTGTTCCCCTATGAGGAGACGGATGACCAGTTAGATGCTATTGAAGCAGTGAAGAAGGATATGGAAAGCCGTAAGATCATGGACCGGCTGATCTGTGGTGACGTTGGCTATGGCAAGACAGAGATCGCCCTTCGGGCTGCTTTCAAGGCAGTCCAGGACAGCAGGCAGGTAGTGTATCTGGTGCCTACTACTATTCTGGCACAGCAGCATTATAATACCTTTGTCCAGAGAATGAAGGATTTCCCGGTGCGTATTGACATGTTAAGCCGTTTCTGCACCCCATCCCAGCAGAAAAAGACACTGGAAGACCTGCGAAAAGGAATGGTAGACATTGTGATCGGCACTCACAGAGTGCTTTCCAAAGACTTAAAGTTTAAAAACCTGGGGCTTCTGATCATTGATGAGGAACAGCGTTTTGGTGTGGCCCATAAAGAAAAGATCAAGCAGTTAAAGGAAAATGTAGATGTTATGACTCTGACCGCAACCCCTATTCCAAGAACATTGCACATGAGCCTTGCGGGGATCCGGGATATGAGCGTACTGGAAGAGCCGCCTGTAGACCGTACGCCTATCCAGACTTATGTAATGGAATATAATGAGGAAATGGTCCGGGAAGCCATTAACAGGGAGCTGGCACGAAAAGGCCAGGTGTATTATGTATATAACCGGGTAACAGATATTGATGAGGTAGCGGCAAGAATCCAGAAGCTGGTGCCGGATGCAGTAGTTACTTTTGCCCATGGACAGATGCATGAGCATCAGTTAGAGCAGATCATGACTGATTTTATTAATGGTGAGATCGATGTTTTAGTATCTACTACCATTATTGAAACCGGTCTTGATATTCCAAATGCCAACACCATGATCATCCACGATGCAGACCGTCTGGGACTTTCGCAGCTGTATCAGCTCCGTGGACGCGTAGGACGATCCAACCGCACTTCCTATGCATTTTTAATGTATAAGAGGGATAAGCTTTTAAAGGAAGAAGCGGAAAAACGCCTTCAGGCAATTCGGGAGTTTACGGAGCTTGGTTCCGGTATTAAGATCGCCATGCGTGATCTGGAGATCCGCGGTGCAGGAAATGTTCTTGGCGCAGAGCAGCATGGGCACATGGAGGCAGTGGGGTACGATCTTTACTGCAAAATGTTAAACCAGGCGGTTCTGGCATTAAAAGGTGAGGAAACGGAAGAAGATTCCTATGCTACCAGCGTGGAATGTGATATTGATGCTTATATTCCTGCCACATATATTAAAAATGAGTATCAGAAACTGGATATTTATAAGAGGATCTCTGCCATTGAGACAGAAGATGAATACATGGATATGCAGGATGAACTGGTGGACCGTTTTGGGGATATTCCAAAAAGTGTGGAAAATCTTCTGGTCATTGCCAGAGTGCGTGCGCTGGCACATAAGTGTTATGTGACAGAGGTTCTGGTGAAGGAAAAAGAAGTGAAGCTGACTATGTACCAGAAGGCGAAGATCAATGTAGGAGGTATACCGGATCTGGTAAATTCCTACGGTGGTGCCTTAAAGCTGGTACCTGGAGAAGTGCCGGTGTTCCATTATGTGGAAAGAAAGCCAAAAGGCATTACTATCGAAGATATGCTGTTTAAAGCAGAGGAGATATTAAAGGGGTTAAGAAAGCTGCGGATGTAAGAGTCCGCAGCTTTTAGCTTCTGGTCATTGACTGTCTGTATTTTCAGGCAGAGGATCAGTTACCGGCACCTGGATGGATTTCACCTTCACACCTTTAACTTTTCCCAGATCTCCTGCAAAGGAGCTGATCTCATTCTGGGTTCCATGAAGTACAACACTGACTACTGATACGCCGTATTCGCGGCAGGGAACTCCCAGTCTTGCGATGATCATGTGGGCACGCAGGTGGAGCTTTTCGTTCATAATGGAAACAGATTCCGGGTCACTTATAATACAGCTGATGACAGCTAAACGGTCTTCCATGGATGATAGTTCCTTTCTGAAGGGGATCTTTTGGACTATGCTGTGTGACGGTCAGACTTAGAACCCAAGAGTATCATTTACCAGTATCACATGGATCCTGTCTTTGTGTCTGGAGTATCTTGTAATAAGGAACTGGCAGCAGATAGTGTCCGGGGATTTGCAGTCAAAGCATTTTCCGGTCGCTTTACATGGGGTTTGAATATCGAATCTCTGGGCATTGGCAGGTGCAGCAATATTTCTGGCACGTTTCATGGCACTGTCAAGGTCGCTGCAGATCTTGTTTATTCCCACAATGAAGATCACTTTTTTAGGACCCTGGGCAATACAGGAAACGCGGTTGGAGTTGCCATCAATATTTATTAAGATACCGTCATCTGTAAGGGCATTTGCGCTGGAAAGAAAAACATCTGCATTGTAAGCAGCCATAAGTCCTTCTCTGGGCTCCATTTTATAGCGGTCGATATAATTGTAATTTCCTGCTTCAAGGGCGTTGATAAGTCCGATCTCATGGGCACTCATGCAGCCTCCCATGGCAATACTGCTTCCCTGTGGAATCAGCTCTAATGCCTGTTTTAAGGCAGCTTCTTTGCTTGGGGCATAGTAGCCGGACATGTTACGTGACTGAAGACCCTTGATCACAGTCTGTGCCAGACATTCATTTCTCTTTTTCACATTTTCGTCCATAGTGGGTTCCTCCTGTATTCTGAATAATTTTTTCAATAACCTTATTAATAACCTCATTTTAGCAGAAATTGCATAAAAATCCACTTATTTTTGTAAAGAGGATTCATCTTGCAGGATGAATGGCAGATGTTTATAATAAACGTAGAAGAAAAACAGATAATAACAGGTAAAGACGATATAAAAACAGAGCAGGGAAGGAAAAGGGATAAAACATGTCAGATACAGAATATGGAGCAGCGCTAAAGCTGGGCAAAAAACAGTACCAGGATTCAGTGGCAAAAGGAGAATATCCTTATCTTCCGGTGTTGGATGAAGCCTTATCTTATACGGAAATCGTATCACAGGTGTCATTGGGGACGATGGATATACCATTGTCGAAGCTGGTGGGAACTAAGACAGCGGAACGGTCTATTTCTTTTGCAAATAATTTTATGCCGCTTCTCTCAGAACGTTCTGAGTTTGCTATTAAATGGCAGAACCTCTACAATTACCAGGTAGAAGACGGCATCAATGATCCTATAGTGGCATATGAGTTTATGAACCGTTTTTATGTCCAGGAGGGAAATAAAAGGGTCAGTGTCATGAAATATCTGGGGGCCTACAGCATTCCCGGAACAGTGATCCGTTTGATCCCGAAACGTACGGATGATTTGGAAAACAGGCTGTATTATGAATTTCTGGATTTTTATAAGGTTTCATCCAACTGTGATGTGTGGTTCAGCAAGGAAGGAAGATATAACGAACTTTTAAAGCTGATGGGATTGAAACCGGATCAGATATGGACGGAGGAAGAACGGATATATTTCCGCTCTGCTTATGGCCGTTTTGCAAAGGCTTTCCAGATGGCCCATGGAGACAGGCTGAAGCTTACAGAGGGAGATGCATTTTTAGTATATATTGAAGTTTACGGATATGATAATGTAAAGGGACAGACAGAACGGGAGATGTATCGTGCGCTGATGCGCATCTGGGAAGAGATCCAGCTGGCTAACAGGGGAAATAAGATTGAGCTGATCCAGGATCCTCAGGAAGTAGAAGAAGATAAAAAACCGGCTATTTTAAAATGGTTCCTTCCCCAGGAAGAGATCCCCAGTGGATTAAAAGTAGGCTTTATTTACGGAAGAACAGCGGAAACGTCCCGTTGGATCTACGGACATGAGCTTGGAAGAATGTATCTGGAGCAGGTATTTCCCGGAAAACTGACGACTATGGTAGTGGATCATGTGGAGACAGAAGACGATGTGGCAGCGGCCATCGAAAAGGAAGTAAAAGCAGGCTGCACCATTATTTTTACCATTACATCCAGAATGCTGAACCAGAGTGTACGTTCAGCGGCTTTTTATCCGGATATTAAATTTTATAACTGTTCTATTAATATGTCCTATTCTTCTGTGTGCAATTACTATGCAAGGATGTATGAAGCAAAATTCCTTATGGGAGCTATTGCAGCTGCACTTTCAAGAGAAGACAAGCTGGGATATATAGCAGAACAGCCTACATATGGAATGTTAGCAGATATCAATGCATTTGCATTGGGGGCCAGAATGGTCAATCCTTATGTAGAGGTTCATCTGGAATGGGCCAGAAGAAAGAAAGAGAAGCATACAGAGGACATTTTGCATGATAAAGGGATCAGATATATTTCCGGTCATGACATGATCAATCCGGATCACCCGTCCAGAGAGTATGGTCTTTATCTGAAAAAAGAAGACGGGACTATTAAAAACCTTGCTATGCCGGTATGGCACTGGGGGAAGTTTTATGAACAGATCATCCGTCTCGCTTTTAAGAGCACAGAAGAGATTGAGTCCATGAAAGGGAAAAAGGCGGTTAACTACTGGTGGGGAATGTCAGCAGATGTGATCGATGTAATATGTTCTGAAAATATCCCGAATGGCACCAGAAGACTGATCGAATTTTTGAAAAACTCCATCCGAGCAGGAAGCTTCCATCCATTTGATGGCCTGATCTATGCACAGGATGGAAGTGCTAAATGCACCCAGGGAAAAAGCTTAAAGGCTGAGGAGATCATTACCATGAACTGGCTTGCCCAGAATGTGGTTGGCTATATTCCAGAGATTGAAGAGATGAATGAGCGTGCACAGGAACTGATGCAGCTTCAGGGAATCAAGACGGCCGGACAGGCAGAGACGGAGAATGATAAATGAATATAATGATATTTGCAGATCAGGAATCAAAGCTTTTATATGAGTATTATGATCCGGAACGGATGAAGGATATTGATCTGATCATTTCTTGCGGTGATCTGCCTCCGGAATATCTTACATTTTTTGCTACATTGTGCCATGCCCCTCTTTTGTATGTAAAGGGCAATCATGACGGAAAATATGAGCAAAAACCGCCGGAAGGCTGTATCTGTATTGAAGATAATATTTATGTATACAAGGGTGTGCGTATTCTGGGGCTGGGAGGTTCCATGGAATATATACCAGGGGCATCAAACCAGTATACAGAATGGAGAATGAGGGCACGTATCCGGAAACTGCGGTGGAAATTGTGGTGGCATAAGGGATTTGATATACTTGTAACCCATGCGCCGGCCTATAAGCTGAATGATATGGAAGATCTCCCACACCGGGGATTTAAGGCTTTTCTGAAACTGATGGATAAATATCATCCAAAATACTTTCTTCATGGCCATGTACATGCTAATTATGGGAAAGGTTTTAAACGTAAAGACGTGTATGGCACTACCAGGGTGATCAATGGATATGAGTTTTATGTG
The DNA here is from genome assembly GCA_900541315.1 of uncultured Clostridium sp. GTDB lineage: Bacteria > Bacillota > Clostridia > Lachnospirales > Lachnospiraceae > Enterocloster. Next base: position 26,494 of record UQJF01000025.1, read on the forward strand.
ATCGAGTATCCTGGGGAGCCGGTGGTGTCTGCTGAAAAAAAGGAAAATACAAGTGCATAAAATAAAAAGCAGAAAATGCGTTATAATTCAATTATAACGAAAATCCCCAGGCAAATCTGGAAATGGATTGTCTGGGGATTTTTCAGTTTGCAGTAAAATAGTTACAGCCTGGGCCAGCATTTAGGCATTTTTGGGTTTTCCACCCGGACTGGTTCGGGATAAGTCTCACCGTAAAGTTCTAATTCCACGGTTTCGATGACCTGTGGGTCTACAGGTTTATTTACTTCTACGCCTGGGATCGGGAAATCCACAGGAACAGTCTTAAGGGCTGCGATCCGGCGGATCTCATCCATGCCGGAAATGACTTTCCCAAACACAGGATAGGTTCCCTTGTGGTCTGGACAGTCACGCAGGGGGAAGAAAAATTCGCAGCTTGCCAGCCCTGCTTCACCGTATCCGCCCATGCAGACACAGCCTGGGTGGGAGTCAAGAGGTGTAATATCAGGATGTAATGTAAATTCGTTAGGGATAAGATACTGAAGCTCTTTATGACCAAATGCAGTATAGCTTACATCCACCCAATTTCCCGGAACAATGCGTTCAATGGCGTGATGGTCTAAATATCCATGGGAAGCAGCATAGATAAAGCTGTTTACAGTATTTGGCGCTGCCTGGGGCAGCAGTTCTATTACAATATCTGCTCCATTTGCCATATGGAGCGTAGCCTTTGGGTTTGTCATGGCGTGTCCTCCTGAGATGAAATAGTGTATGCGTTCTGTTTTTACATTTACGAAACGATGTACCATGTAGATTTTACTTGAAAAGGGGAGGAAAATCAATGATTGTAACTTGCAAATAGGTATAGTATACTTGCCAGTGGCATTTTATAGATTGATCGGCGAAACAGAAAAAGGAGAAATGATAATGGAAACAAAGGAAAACAAGAAAAATTGGATCTTATCTGGTGTGATCCTGGTGCTGTTTGTGATCACACAGTATATGCTGCGGTCTGGAATATATTTGATGATAAATGGGAAGCAGCCGGTATCCTGTGGACATTATTTATCGGGGCCATGTCACGTATTATGATGGGATTTTCAGCAACATTGTTTGGCTCCAGTTTCAGGACCTTTATGTATCAGCTGGTATTGATCGGCTGTGTAGATCTTTATATCCTGATCAGGATCCTGGGACGGATAAAAAATAAGGTTGCCAAAACAGGTATTCTTGCAGCATTGATAGTAATTGCATGTATTTCTTATTATAATAATTATCAGTGGCTGATCAGTTATTATCACTGGCTTATGACTAGAAGATAGATGTAGAGAGTACATATTTTATAAAAGAATATTGGGATTTAGTTCAATAGGGTCCGAAAGGGCTCTTCCATGTATAAACGCATTCACGGTAATTTTGTCCATTTTGCTCCGCTGCCGATTAGTCAGGTCTCCGGCAAACTCGCTCACTGCGTTCGCTCAAACAGTGCC
>UQJF01000026.1 GCA_900541315.1 uncultured Clostridium sp.
CGGTATCCCGCCAGATTTCAGATGCTCTGGTAACTTAGTTACCGAGTAGTTCACTAACAGCAGCCAGCTGTCTTCTTGGAATGTATGACAAAAATCCATTTACCTTTGCATTAAATGTTATTACTCCGGTTGTACTGACTGCTTTAGGACTGATCCTTCCTGAGATCGCAAAGAGGGAGCAGAAAAATTAGTTTACTTGTTTAACGCGTTATGGTAAAATAACCAACAATAGATGTTGGTATTAATGTTTATGACAGTGATTAGTACATTTATTTACGAAACAATTTTTAGGGACTTACAGAGTATTATGGGAAAGCTTGATTATCGGACTTTAAGGGAAAATGTAGCAGACGAGATAAGGATGAAGATCTTAAACGGTGACATGAAACCGGGAGATAAGATCATAGAGCAGGAACTGGCATCGGAATTTGGAATCAGCCGTGGCCCGGTGCGGGAAGCACTGCGTCAGCTGGAGCAGGAAGGTATGGTGGAATATTCCAGAAATGTGGGCTGCTCAGTAAAGCATATAGGCATGGATGATGTTTATGAGATATACTACATGCGTGCTAACTATGAAATGATGGCAGTAAGACTGTATAATGCTCCTTTTCCCCGGGAAACCATTGAGAAAATGGAACAGGTTTTAGAGCAGATGAAGCAGCTTCATAAAGAAGAATACCGAAAGGTATTTGAACTGGATAATGAGTTCCATGAAGCGATCCTGGATCTTGTAAGCTTTATGCGCCTTAAAAAAGCCTGGGAAGACTTAAACTACGGAAATATTGTAATGGGATATAATATGGCAGTGGACAGTGATCAGGTTATCAAAAGGCAGTATCTCATCCACGAAAAACTGTTAAGTGCCTGTAAAACAGGTACTACCGCCCAGGTGGAACAGGCTATTGCAGATCATTATCTTGGGGGCGTGGAGAAGCTGATACAGAAAGTGGACAAAAAGCACTAAAAGTAAATAAAGACATATAACGCATTAAAAAAGCAGTGAAACCGGAAAGAACAATATGGTTTTACTGCTTTTTACGTTGATAGAAAAATGAAATCCAGCACTGCAAATGGTGACAATTAATATAGATTCTGTTATAATTTTTTGAGTAAGGGGTGGAAAACTGAATTGTCTGTTTGGGCGAGGAAAATAGTGATCATGAAAAAAAGCAATGTGTGGAAAAAAACAGAATGGGCCGGTTTGATCTGTATATTTTTTATCCTGATGGTTTTGATACATATGTTATGGAATTCAGGGGCAGATGGAGAAATGGCAGATATCCGTTCTGTCAGCAGTGGCTGGTATCAGGTAGTAGATGGAAAAGAAGAGGCCCTTGATCTTCCTGCCATGGTTAAGGCAGATCAGGATGGAAAGATCATGCTTTATAATAATACACTGACTCCGGAAGATAAAAATAAGGTCCTGTCAATAAACGGTCTTCAGGATCAGCCGGAAGTGTGGATGGGAAAACAGTGTCTGTTCCGGTATGAAGAAAACGATTTTTTAAAGAATGACCAGATGAAGGGAAAAATGTGGGCAGATGTGTGGCTGGCAGAAGATACAGGAAAAGAGCCGGTCTGCCTTGTTTATGAAAGCAATAACAGAGCCTCCCTTTATATACAGGCACCTGTTTTAGGAAGCTTTCCGGCAGTTTCACAAAAGCATTTCCAGGAATCTGTATTTTCATTTCTCATGATCCTTGGAATGTGGGGAACGGGAATTGTTTCTGCTATTGTTTTCTGGTATATGAAAGCCCATCATATTGTTGAAAAGCGTTTTCTGGATGCATCATTGTTTATGTTCATCTGTGGCTTGTGGTGTTACCTGGACTCAGGTTTTTATCAGATGTACGGAGAGCATGGCGCTGTTGGGATGGTTCTTTCTTTTTATGCATTTATTCTTATGTCAGTTCCAATGCTCTGGTTTGTGCAGAATACAATAAGTGAGAAAGTACGGTGGGTTCCGCAGGTATGGATCTTCCTTCTTTATGGAAATGCCATTTTACAGGGAATACTCAATATCCTGTTTCATATCCCATTTGTGCATATGCTGTTTTTAACACACATTATGCTGTTTTCCGGGGTTATATCCATGATCTGTCTTCTGTGGAAAGAATACAAAAGAAATGAAGCGGAAGAAATTCTGTTTTGTCTGTTGGCATTTGCCACATTGGGAGTCAGCGGTATGACAGCCCTTATTTTGTACTGGGTATATTCGATCTACTGGTATGACATGGTCTTTCAGGCAGGAATCTTTTTGTATACATCAATCCTGTTCTGGCATTTGCTGCAAAAAACATCCAGGGACAGTCAGTTCAGGATGGAGCAGCTGGTTTATGAAAAAATGTCAATGGAAGACAGAATGACTGGATTAAAAAACAGGAAAGCATTTGAAAAATACATAAAGGAGATCCAGGAAGGAAAGATCCGGCTTGAGAATGCACTGCTTTTATTTATCGAGATAACAGGACTGAAACAGATCAACGATGTCTACGGAATGAAAACAGGAGATGAATCAGTGATCCAGACAGCCCGGTGTATCCAAAAGGCAGCAGATAGTGACCAGAGGCATAAGATAGAAAGTTTCCGCATTGGCGGTACGGAGTTTGCTGTGATCGTAATGAATCCCCAGATACAGCCGCAGGAGCTGGAATGCCTCTTTGAAAATGAAGTGAAAAAGGAAACGGAAAACAGGTATTATATTTCTTTACAATTCGGATATGGTTATCTGAAAAATGAGGATGGGACACGAAATACAGTAAGTGACTGGAAACGTCAGGCAGATCACATGCTGCAAAAAACAAAGGGGGCTATTTATGATGATGTATAATGCAGATTTTCTGATCGCAGCAGTGGTCATATTGCTGTTGGTTCTGAGAAATTTCCTGGATCAGAAAAGGGCAGAGGATTTAAATAGCAGGGTATTTCTTTTCTTTGCAGTTATTGGGATCCTGGATGTGATCGCTGAATTAGTAAGCAATTATTATATAACTTCAGGAGATGGGGATTTTGGCCTGGCGGCAGTGGTGACTACAACTATTTTTTATCTGTTTCAGGCATTGCTTCCATATGCGCTTCTTTGTTATATTATGACATTGCATGATAATAAGCTTATTTCGGTGAAGAAGATGCTGCTGGCGGGTCTTGCAACTATTTTACTGGCCAGTATTGTGCTTACCAATCCCTTTACTGAAAAACTGTTTTATTTTGATGTATCAGCCGGATATGTGGAAGGACCATGGTACAGACTGATGTATTACAGCGCCCTTTTCCATCTGGCAGTGATTTTGATCCTTGTTATCTCCTGGAGAAAAGAATTTGGCCCTCAGAAAACAAAGGTGATCCTGGATATCCTGATCCTGTGCGGATGCGGGGTAGTGATCCAGCTTTTGCATTACCCTCTGCTGATGACAGGTTTTGGCATGAGTCTTGGAATACTGGCTCTGTTTCTTACTATCAATAATCCAAATGCGAACCGGGACAGCCTTACAGGAGTATATAATCACCTTTACCTTACCAGAAGGAGCGATGAACTGATTGCAGCAGGAAAATCCTTCCATATCATCACAATATACCTTTACCAGCTAAAGCATATCAATAAAGTTGCCGGAGTTGAAGGCGGTGATTATATTCTGCAGCTTACAGCAAAAAAACTGGAAGAACTGTGTGGAAGCCGGGTTTTCCGTATTACGGGAAAACGTTTTTTAGTTCTGACTATGTCATTGCAGGAGTATGAGTATTATATTACCCAGATAAAGAAGATGTTTGAAACAGATATGCAGTTGGATGCAGACAGTAGTAAACCTGCAACGCCTGTGATCCTCAGTGGGATCGTCCATGGGCAAAAGCTTGGCACCAGCGGGCTGATGTTGGAATATGCAGAGTATCTGGAATCATTATCTATGCAAAATGGCATGATAGAGGTGATACAGGATGATCAGCAGACCATGGATGGCTTTTTATATAATAAAAAAGTAGAGCAGTATCTGCACACGGCTATTGCCCAGGATCTTTTTGAAGTATATTATCAGCCGGTTTATTCTACAGAGAAAAATGATTTTGTTACACTGGAAGCATTAAGCCGTCTGCATCATCCGGAGTTAGGCTGGATCGCACCGGATGTTTTTATACAGATCGCAGAAAAAAATCATATGATCGAACAGATCACAGATCTGCAATTTAAACGCGTCTGCATGTTTATAAATGAACACCGGGATCTGATGAAGAAGCTCTTTAATATAAAAGTAAATTTGTCTTCCCTGGATCTGATGCGCAGTGACTGCAGCAGCCATTTTATCCGTATGATGGATGATATGGATATCCACCATGACTGGATACAGTTTGAGATCACAGAAACGGTTGCTACAGAATACAACGCAGGATTAGGAATGGTAATAGATGGGTTTATGGCTGCCGGGGTCAGACTGTGTCTGGATGATTTTGGTTCTGGATATGCAAACCTGAATACAGTCATGAGACTGCCATTTTCTGCCATCAAGATAGACAGAACCCTTCTTTTTGATATATGTAATGATAAAAAACGTGCCATGTTCTATCAGAGTATTGTTGAAACCTTCCACCGGATGGGTTACAGCATAGTTTCAGAAGGAGTAGAGACAGAAGAGGAAATGAGTCTGTTAAGCAGCTGGGGTGTAGATATGATCCAGGGATATTATTTTTCCAGACCACTTCCAGTGGATGAGCTGCTTAAACTGCTGAACATGTGATGTTTTTCCTTTTCCGCATACATACGCTGGTCTGCAAGGATACGGATCTCATTAGCAGTAGATGCATCATTGGGATAGGCGGCATATCCGCAGCTGGAACCAACATACAGAGTTTTTCCATCAATATCAAAAGGAGCGCAGAGCCGGTTTTGTATCTGTTCCTTGATCCTGAAGCAGAGACTTTCATCAAATTCAGTACACACTACCAGGCTGAATTCATCACCGCCGATGCGGAAGGCATAGTCATTGCTGCGGATACAGGACTGAAGACGGTTGGCAGCTTCTTTTAAAAGCTTATCACCCATGTCATGACCATAGGTGTCATTAACAGGTTTAAAATGGTCCAGATCCAGATAGAAAAGTATGAAAGGGAGCTTTTGAAGTTCCTTTTTATGCAGTATGGAGTTAAAATAACGCTCATTATATAAACCAGTAAGGCCGTCGGTGTTGGCAAGGTTTTCTAACTCATGCTTCTGACCGATATCCTGGGCGATAAGCATAACTTTTTCCAGTTCATGTTCAGAGCCCCATTCAACAGGGACAACATGCATGACCAGGTATGTATCAATGGAACGGTTGTAGTATTCAATTTTAAAGATATCATCCTCTTTTTTCAGGACACAACGCAGATAATCTGTTGTAAGGAGATGGTTCATCTTTTTATTTTCCGTATCAGTCATTACCAGATACTGACGGGAAATATTTTCAACCAGATCATCATAGTATCCGGTTTCTGGATATATGGGATGCTTCAGCAGGTTTTCGTGATATTCATAGCGGTTGTTTTTTAAATCTCCTACAGCAAAGCGGTCAACGATCCTTCCAAGTCCTGAAAACATCTGTTCCGTAAGCTCTTTGCGCTTTAGCAGGATCATTTGCTCATGTTCTTTCATGCGCAGCCTGGAATCCATCAGGACAAAAACAGTACCTATAAGAAGCAGGGCGATACATCCGTTCAGGATCAGGATCAGGACAATGGTAATGAACTGTATACGGCGCATACTGGCATCCACAACATCATTATGGATAATGCCCACTATGGTCCAGTCATTGATCCCGGTGGGCTCGTATACCAGATAATAAGTTTTTTTGTTGTAACGGCACTGGAGACTTCCGGTAGAAACATTCTTAATATTCTTTTTCAGGTCAGTTATCTCAGTTTCTGTCATATCCGTATAGTTATTTAAAAAATCAAAGAGATTAGATATGTGCTGGAGAAATTCTGTTTTGGGTTCAAGGGAAAGAAGGACATTGCCGTCAGATGTAAGGATGTAGCAGTCACTTTGTCCCTGATAAATATTACCTGCGATCAGCTTTTCCACTACATCATTATTATAGCTGACAGCAAGTCCGGAATAGGTTATGCCATTTATGGTATATGGAACATCCATGGGAAGTGCAAATACGATCCGGCGGTTGGAATCACTTGCAATATAGCTGGAAATAACAGGCTGGCCGGTTTTATACATATCCAGAAAGATCCCCTGTATATTTGGGGCATTTCCGTCCCGTCCTGCAGCAGTTATAAAATCACAGTTCTCATTAAACATATAAAAATCCTGATATTGCCAGGCATCCTTGCGTCTGGCAAATTCATACCAGAGAGTTTTCATATTTTCGGCATCATCCAGGTATTGCAAATTATTGCTCCAGTCAGAAAGCGCATTCCAGTTGTGCTGGACAAACATAGTAAAGGTTTTGTCTACCTGCTCATAAGTAGACAGCAGATGCTGGGAATTTTCCTCATAGATACTTTTTTGGATAAAATTGTTGTAAACAATGCTCACGAAAAGAAAAAGGAATGCCAAAACGGCTCCGGCCAGTATAAACAGTTTTGGTGTTTTATTCATAAATACGGGAGCCTCCTTTAGTGTTGAATGTTCTCTCGGAATCTTTCTGTGCCTGATTTTGTGAGAAGATTTTTTGTCAGTTGTGCCCAAATTTCATCACAATGTTCTCTTTCCTCACTCATGCTTATTTGTAGAACTGGGAAAAGGGGGCGTTTTCAGTTTATCGATTGTCCACATCTTGAGCGCGGATGTCCGAATGCAACGGACGCAGTCCGATGCAGGCGAACAGACGCATGCGAAAGCCAGTGGACAATGATACACTGAAAAACCAAGCCCCCATTTCACAGTTCGGACCTTCTGGAATTACTTTCCAATAGCCTCCCGAATCGTCTTCGCCATAAAATCGATCATCTCATCATTCATTCCCGGATAAACTCCAACCCAGAAAGTATCTCTTAAGATCCTCTCTGTATTTTCCAGGTTTCCTACTACGCGATATCCTTTACCTGATGCTCTCATTTCATCAAAGCATGGATGCTTGATCAGGTTTCCGGCAAACAGCATACGTGTCTGTACGCCTTTACTCTCAATGTACTGGACAACTGCGTTTCTGTCTGTACCTTCTTTGCATGTGATCAAAAATCCAAACCAGCTTGGATTGGAATGTGGTGCTGCTTCTGGAAGGATGAGTTTATCGGTGCAGTCTGCCAGTGCCGCTTTTAATCTTGTAAAATTGTGGCGGCGGCGTTCTACAAAGGACGGGAACTTGTCTAACTGGGCACATCCAATAGCTGCCTGCATGTCGGTTGCTTTTAAATTATATCCAAGATGGGAATATACGTATTTGTGGTCATACCCCAGTGGAAGCTCCCCATACTGACGGTCAAAACGGTGTCCGCACAGGTTATCATGTCCGGATGGACAGATACAATCTCTTCCCCAGTCACGGAAGGATCGGATGATCTTATTTAAAAGCGGACTGTTGGTGTAAACAGCGCCCCCTTCTCCCATGGTCATATGATGGGGCGGATAAAAACTAGAGGTTCCGATATCACCTACTGTGCCGCTGAAATGTACTGTTTCTTTTCCGTCTTCTTCCATTGTATACTGTGTTCCTAAAGCATCACAGTTATCTTCTACCAGCCACAGGTTATATTTATCACAGAATGCTTTTACAGCCCGAAGGTCAAAGGGATTGCCTAAGGTATGGGCGATCATGACCGCTTTTGTCTTTTCAGATCTTGCAGCCTCTAACATGGTCACATCTATGTTGTACTGTGGGATGGTCACGTCTACGAATACCGGCACTGCGCCATACTGGATCATTGGCGCTACTGTAGTTGGGAAGCCGCAGGCAACGGTGATCACCTCGTCACCGCGGTTTACACGGCGGTCTCCCAGTAATGGGGAAGTCAGTGCCATAAATGCGATCAGGTTTGCGGAGGAACCGGAATTAACCAGGGAACAATAACGCACACCCAGGTATTCTGCCAGTTTCTTCTCAAATTCATCTGTATAACGGCCGGAAGTCAGCCAGAATTCCAGAGAGCTGTCTACCAGATTGACCATTTCACTATGGTCATAAACTCTGGAAGCATATGGGATGCGGTCTCCTTCTTTGTATTCTTTTTTCTTATGGAATGTGTCGCAGTAATCAGCTACCAGATCTAAGATCTGCTTTCTTGCCTCTGCTTCAGTTGTATGTTCAAACATTTTTTTATCTCCTACTAACAATTTTATAATTGGACTGCCGGGACGGTCTTATGAAAAGAATTCCCGGATCTGGCGGTCTGTTACTTCTAACATATCTGCCCCATTTAAATATTCTTTTGACCACTCTACTGTTTTTTCAATGGCTGTTTTTACTGTATATCTTGGTGTCCAGCCAAATACAGTTTTGATCTTGGAACAGTCTAATTTCAGGAAATTTGCCTCATGAGGGCCGCCGGCCCAATGATTTTCCCAGGTCATTTTCTCTCCCCAGGCATTGCAGAACAGGTCCGTTAAGGTTCCTGTTGTTATACAGTCCCTGTCATCCGGACCTACATTGTAGTAACCCTGGTATTTGTTGTCTTTGTACTGTTCCATGGCAATGGTAAGATATACTGCCAATGGCTCCAGCACATGCTGGTATGGTCTTGTGGAATGTGGATTTCTTACCTGGATGGGCTTTCCGGCTGCTGCTGCGCGGATGCAGTCCGGGATAATACGATCACTTGCAAAATCACCGCCGCCAATGACATTTCCGGCACGGGACGTGGAAATGGCACACCGTCCGTCCCCGAAGAAGGATTTTTTGTAGCTGTGTGTTACCAGTTCGGAACATGATTTACTGTTGGAATATGGATCATAACCATCTAATGGGTCACATTCACGGTATCCGTATTCCCATTCTTTGTTTTCATATACTTTATCAGTTGTTACATTTAAGAAGGATCTTACACTGTCAGTAAGACGGACACATTCTAAAATGTTTACTGTCCCCATTACATTGGTCTCATATGTGTAAACAGGTTCTTTGTAGGATTCACGGACGATAGGCTGTGCTGCCAGATGAAATACGATCTCCGGCTTTACTTCATCGAAAACGCGGCGCAGATGTGACAGATCCCGTATGTCTCCGGTGATGCTTTTGATGGTATCTTCCAGCCCTGCTATTTCAAAAAGAGCTGGTTCTGTAGGCGGATTTAAGGCGTAGCCAGTTACCTGGGCGCCTGCCAGTGTAAGGATACGCACCAGCCATGAGCCTTTGAATCCTGTATGGCCTGTGACCAGTACCCTTTTTCCATTATAAAATGATTTCAGTTCTTTTAATGTCATAACAACTCCTTAATCTTTCCAGATCTTCCACGGTGCTTTTCCTGACTGCCACAGTTCTTCTAATTTTTTCATCTCTCTCTGGGTATCCATGCACTGCCAGAAGCCACCGTGATAGAAGGACTTCATCTGGCCTTCTGCTGCCAGCTTCTGCATTGGTCCCTGCTCAAAAACGGTGGAATCACCTTCCAGATAATCAAAGATCTCCGGATTCATTACCATAAAACCGCCGTTGATAAGAGCGCCGTCATTGTCATCTTTTTCACGGAAGGAAAGAACAGTATTGTCATCTGCAATGTTTAACACGCCTTTGGACTGTCCCAGATTCACAGTCGTGATCGTTGCGATCTTACCGTGGGATCTGTGGAAAGCTACAAGTTCATTTAAGTCTACATTGGAAACGCCATCACCATAGGTAAGCATAAATGGCTCGTTTCCAATATACTGCTGGATACGTTTTACACGGCCGCCGGTCATGGTATTTAAACCGGTATCTACCAGTGTGACCTTCCATGGCTCAGAATAGTTGTTGTGTACTTCCATGCTGTTATTTGCCAGGTCAAAGGTAACATCGGATGTATGCAGGAAGTAATCTGCAAAAAATTCTTTTACAACGTACTGCTTATATCCGAGACAGATCACAAAATCGTGGTATCCGAATTCGGAATAATATTTCATAATATGCCACAGGATCGGCTTTTCACCGATCTCGATCATTGGCTTTGGTTTTAAATGGCTTTCTTCGCTGATCCTGGTGCCGAAGCCGCCTGCTAAGATAACTACTTTCATTTTCAATCTTTCCTCCAAGAGTTCTTCTATGTTCTCTCGGAATCTTCCTGTGCTTGATTTTGTGAGAAGATTTTTTGTCAGTTGTGCCCAAATTTCTGAGGCGTACGTGGAACGTACGTCGATGAAATTCGGGTGCGACTGGCGGAAAATCGGCCACAAAAGCAAGTGCAGGAAAGACTCCGGGAGGACATCTTCTGTTTTAAAACATCATTATCACTATTTATCCCTGAAGATATTCAGGTGGTTTTCTTCCAGGATACGGAATGCTTCCTGGATCTTGCCTGTACCTTTCCGGTATTCGTAAAGGCTGTTTATTTCTTTGGAATGTTCTTTTAGTTCTTCTTCTGTCATGGCTGGAATAGCTGGTGCCATTTCTGCCATTTTTTCAAAGTTTTCTTCTCTGTAAGGTGCCTTTTGTATCTCACGATAAGTAGTATAACCATTTCCAAGAAGGATTGCAATACAGAAGGCCATTTCAAGAACAGGCACTGCCCTTCTTAACGTTCTGCCACCGGTATGCTGTCTGCGTATTTTTGATGCAAGGGCAAATGTAAGAAGGATCCCCAGCACACCTGCCTGAAACTGCAGGGCATAGCGGGAGCTTAAGGCATAGTCCTCTTTCTCAAAAATGTAACGTGAAAGGAAAATAAGAAGATGATTTGCCCCGCCAGATACAAGGAGCATCAATGGAAAGAGCGTTTTTTTGTAAATGCCAAGGCTTATGTTTAACCACAGGGACCACAGATAGCCGGACATGAGGATAACTCCCAACAGATATATGATTTTGTTGGAAATACAACCATTTTGCATCCACTGCTGTAATTCTTCCCCTCCAATGAACATTCCTGCAAGGGATTTAAGGATAAAACGGACCGGAAATGAAGGATGATCGGCTAATATCTGTCCCAGTGACCTGCCTGTAGCTCCTGCATGTTCTTCTACTGCAAAGGAATTGCTGAATATATAAAGGAGCAATGGTATAAGAGTACAGAGAAGAAATGTAATATATTCTTTTCGCCTGGAATCATCAGCCAGCAGTGCTGCCACACCGGATGCCAGTATCATAACAGCAGCATAGACTGCACAGTAAGGACCGGCTGTTCCCAGGATGATAAGCCACGGAAGAAACATAAGTCTGGTCTTGTCCCACTTTTTTTCCTGTCCTCTGTAATAGCGGTCAAAAAGAATCTGGTGATAGAAAAAGCAGGCAAAGGCAAAGAAATGGGACCAGCCGCTTCCATTTGTCAGCATTTCCCATTTGTTCAGGCTGAACACGACCACCATAAGGGCTATAAACCATGTTATCTGAACCTTTAACTGACGGGAATAAGCAGAAAAGCACCAGGCTGCAAGACCTACGCTTACAGCTCCCAGTACCCGGTCAAAGGTGATGGAAAATCCAAAAAGCTTGACATTTATAATACGTGCCAGATAGTTAATAGGGATACGGGTCAGCACATCTGCCACAAAGAATTTCTTTGGATCACATACATCTGGCAGATAACTGTTTACCAGACGGATATAATCGGAATAAACCACATCACAGGTCGCATTTTTGATATACCACAGAAGAAATGCAATGCCCAAAAGTGGTATTAACCAAAGGGATGCTTCTTTAACAGCATTGCTCCTGTTTTGCTCCCTGTTACCGGGAATTTTCATGTATTTATCCTCCTGAACCATGTTATGTACTCTCGGAATCTTTTTGTACTTGATTTTGCGAGAAGATTTTTTGTCAGTTGTGCCCAAATTTTTGAGGCGTACGCGGTGCGTACGTTGATAAAATTCGGGTGCGACTGGCGGAAAATCGGCCGCAAAGGCAAGTGCATGAAAGACTCCGAGAGTACATTTTTATGTTCTCCCGGAATCTTTCTGTGCCTGATTTTGTGAAAAGACTCCGGAAGTACATTTTTACGGTGTTGTAATATGCACGATAGCGGCAAGACGGTCTTCGCCTCTCTGCTCTCTGGCATTCTGCATATAGAAATTATAGTCAAATTCCAGATGGACTAACTGCCACGGCTCTGCCTGAAGCGTGGTATTTACTACGCTGGAGTGAAGAGGCAGTGTACGGGCCGGTTCTTTATCTTTTGTAATGTAAATGGCTTCCCCACCGCTCATTACACCTGGATACATAAATTCCAGTTCTATTTCCCCGGTGGAACCTGCCATCACTGTAAGGGATGCATGTTCATCCATCCAGTCATCGGAATAATACCCGTAATCGATCTGCAGTTTCAGGCTACGGACAAAATCCGTAATATCCTGGAATGCATTATGAGCCGGATCTTCTCTGAGTACCAGCATCTGGTCATCTACCTGTCCGATGTCCCGGATACTGTCTATGAACTCTACTTTTGTACCCTCTGCCTTCATTTTCGGATCAAACACCTTAAAGAAGGTACGGGCAGTAAAATCGCTCATCTGATACGTATTGCCCATGATATAGATGGTTTTCCCAAATATGCTGTCCCCGTATTTTTCATAGGTCTGCTCTGCAAGGGAATTATAGCGCAGCTGGTCCGGCCACAGATACAGCTTTGGATAGCAGCTGCGGTAAAACAGTTCTGCCGGAAGCATAAGCAGCACATACAGCCCAAAAAGGATCCCCCATGGCCAGAGTCTCTTCAGATACAGTTCTTTTTTTACTCCTTCTGTCAATTCCCCATAGATGTAAGAAAGGAAAAGTAATGCACCAGCTAAGGATACGTAGATCCAGCGCATTTCCACACGTATGGTAACGCTGGATGAGGCAATATTTAAAGCAATAAAGCCGATAAAGAGCATAGCATTGAACAGCATGGTAAACTTCCGCTCTTTCTGTTTTTCCACGATAAATTTTACCAGAAATGCCAGCACCATAATAAGGATCATCACATCTGCCATACCGGTCAGGCCTTTGACCCACATGGGACTTTCACCCCATGGACAGCCATTTAAGTGTTCCGGTCCTGCGTTAATACCAAACACATATGCAGCCTGACTAAAAGCAAATTTAATGGCCTGCTGGATATTTAATGTGTCTGCTACCTGTGTTCCTCCGGTTCCTGCCGGAAGGACAGAACCAATGGTAAAAGCCCTGATCAGCTGTACCAGCCCAAAGGAAAGGACTGTACTGAACCAAAGGGATATTTTTTTACATTTTTTAATGATAAGAGCCAGAAGCAGCAATGGCAGCAGTGCCATGTAACGTTCATGTACAAAACATACTCCGAAATACAGCAGGCTGGCAAAATAAAAACAGTTCTCCCTGTTTTCTTCATTGATATAACGGTACAGGTTCCAGAGAATGGAAACGGCCATCCAAAGTGCCATTGTTTCCATCAGTCCTAAAACCTGTCCGATCTGGTAATATGCCATACGGCTGGCCAAGAACATGGCCCCTGTAAAAAAGCCGATCGCTTTCGCCCTGGACAACCGCCAGCCAATGGAATACAGGTACCAGGACAATGCTGCATTTAGCAATATGTTAATAGGTACAAAAAGGGCTACATGGTTTCTCACTACAGCCATTTCAAGCCAGGCTGCAAGGTAATATAAAAACCGGAAACGGGTACTTCCCATAGGAAAGACATATTCCACAAAGCTCTGCTCGCCATAACAGGACCAGAAATACAGATCATCCATATAAAGACCCTTGATCTGTATCCCATGGTTCAACCACACAGCTAGTCCTAAGAGAAGTCCCATGAAGATCACATGATCCTTCCATTGATATTGTTTTTCCATTCTGGAAAATCCGATCCTGAATTTAATTCTTTCCCTGGTGTCCAAAATTCTGCCTCCTTAAATTGCAGTGAATCTTTCTGTTCCTGTTTACGCCTGGCTTATTCTCCGTTTTTCACCATGCTGTAGGCATCACGGAACAGCTGCACTAATCTTTCATCCGGTTCTTTAAATGGGTGGTCCAGATCTACTCTTGCCAGCATATTTCCCCACTCAAAGGTAAGATCTTTTAAGGTACCTTCTGCGATCATATCTTCAATGATCTGTGTGGCTCTTGGCTGGTCTGCCAGATAGCCCGCCTGTACATATATATATTCGGTTCCGGCCCATCTTAAATATTCTTCGAAATAGGCCAGTTTTTTTACTAAATATACGTCTCCGCCGCTTCCTGTTATGTCATAATAGCTCTGCACGCTGCAGTCCATATCCAGCACCTGGGGGTGAAAACCAAAGGCTACTACCCGGTTCTTTTTGGTAAGCCGTGAACAAAGTTCCTTACAGCCTCTTCTTTCCCAGCTTTCGTGTCTGTGATAACGGTGGTTATAGTACCCCTTACCTGCCAATTTAAATGGTGTAAAGCCCGGACACCCCGCCCAGCTGGTAGAGGATGTGACCAGAGTATTAAAGAGAAGGAATGGAACTGCTAACAGGCAGATGCCGATCCTCAGGGAATCCTTACCTGACAGCCCCGTTTTGCGGATGGTACACTGATCTTTACTATCCCTTACAGCTGCTGTGCCATTGTTTTCCGGTTCTTCTTTCTTCAACCAGTCCCCTGTGATCCGCATGGTACTGATAACTACAACTGCATACACCAGCATAAAATAGTTTCCATCTACCTGTGAAAGTGTATAAATGCTGGCTGCTGAACCTGCTAACAGCGTGATCATGAGAAAACCGTCAAAAAAATCCAGCTGTGAGATCTTCTGACGTTTTATAACTCTTATTATTACCTGAAAAATCCAAAACAGCAAAAGTGCCGTTACCAGAATACTTCCCCAGGCAATGATTACATGATCCATATCTTCTCCCACCGGAGAAATAAGGATTCCCTTTAAACGCCCCAGCAGCCTTTCTATTTTTTCCTCAGTGGAAAGAATAGACGGATCACCGATAACATGTGAAAAGTTGTAGGGATATTTTACTTTAAAACCTATTTTTTCAAAGAAATTGGCAAATACAGAGGTAACAGGAACTCCTGTAAGAAGCCAGGTGCGATACCACAATCCTGCAGTTGCCAGTATAGGAAAGATCCAGGTTAAAAATCCTCTTTTATCCTGTTTTCCTGCTTTTTTGAAAATAAGCAGGCACACCAGTCCCACACCGCCCAGGGCAGTAGAAAATATAAGGGCTGTTGGTTTATAAACAAGAGAAAGGATATAAACAGATACGGCGAAAATAAGCCATGGAGCTGTATTACACGACCGCTCTGTTTCTGTCACTCCTGTTACAGGATTTTCCCTGATCTTCTGTGAACTATTTGTGCAGACATTTTTTTCTCCATCTTTTCTGGTAACTGCCAGACACAGCATATCGTAAATAATAAGCTGGCACATCAGAGTTATGCTGTCACTTTTGGCAGAAACTGCCATGTTCATAATACCGGGAACTGCGCAAAAAAGTGCCCCGGTCCAGAAACCGGCCTTTTTTCCACCATAACGTGTTCCGATCACCACAGCCGTTATCACACTGACTGTTGTGGTCCAGAAAGTGAATGAAAGCAAAAAACCATAGGTAGGTGTACCTGATAATGGAAGCACCAGCACCTCTGCACCTTTGCTGTAGGTATACACCAGATTGATCAGTCCCAGATTCTCATAAATACCTTCTCCATTATCCAGTATATACGGGGAACGCAGTCCATAATGAAGGGAATCATAATCCAGCTCATGGTTTAAACGGCCCGCCTGAAGGAACAGCATGGTAAGAATGAATGCAAGAAGGGCTGCCTGAAGCACATCTTCCGGCATAATTGCATGAAGCATATTGCTGCATCCACTTACTGCATTCTGTTTCTTCATCCCCTTTTTCTCTGTACTGCTGTGGTTATCCACAGACCTGCTGAAAATTTCTTTGTTTTTCCACAGCCAGACTGCCGCTATCCCCACACACAGCACAACTGCTATCTTTCGCCAAAGTCCGATACCTCCATGACCTGTAAGGGAAATCCCACATACCATGACCATCCAGGCAGCGCTTCCGGTGGTCAGCCCTAAGGTGATCTTTTCCCAGACCGGAAGCAGGTATCTGGTCTTTTTACCGGAACCACTTAAAAAACAGTTATTGATGCAGATACCATATCCCATCACCGTTGCCATCCATATGCCGGCACCAATGAGCGGCAGCAATATACTGTGTCCCCACAGGAAAAACAGCCACCCGGATACCAGACACGCTGCTGCCATCTTTCTTTTTCCCCTGTGTTTTACTGCCAGGCACAGCCACCATAAATTCCATAAAAACAGGACAGACAGTTCTAAAAGCATCCATCCTGTTTCTCTCTTTTGTAATGTTTCCCCCACAGGGCCATGAAGTATCAGTCTGTTTGCAGCGGTTCCTATAAGGATAACTGCTGCCAGCCAGAATACAGCCAGCAAAAGACCTTCTTTCCTTTTTTCACTCCCCATTTTTACCTGTTCCTTTATTTCTTTATTCGTACTCCTTATAAGCGGAAGAATATCCCTTCATGATCAGCCTGACCACCGGTTCTGGCCAGAATCTGCTAAACATTTCTGTTTCTTCTTTTGCCCTGCGGTTGTCTTTGATGCAGGCATTTGTAGTCGCCCCCTCATGGACCCGGTAATAGATCAGAGGCTTCTCCACACAGATAAACCGTCCTTTTTCTCCTGCCAGCTGTACCATGTGGTCCCAGTCTAAAGCAAACTGATACCCTGACTGGACAAATGGCTCTCCTAACAGCTTTTTACTGTAAGTAGTTGCCGGGCAGCAGATGGGATTTCCAAATACAAGAGGCATTATTTTTACTGGTTTTAAACTGCAAAGCCTGTGAAAACGCAGGGGAATACGTAAAAAACGCTTCACCCACAGCATCTTATCTCCGGTGATCACCTTTTTATTTTTCAAAATGGCATAATCAGAAGTAAATACAGTCATATCCGGGTATTTGGCTGCTGCCTTTAACAGTTCTTCCCCATAGTTTCTGCAATACATATCGTCCTGATGGGCTATGGTGACAAATTCTGCATCTGCCATGGAATATGCATAATTCCAGTCATCCCGTATATTGCTTTTTCCTTTCCGGATATAGTAGGGCAGATCATATTTTTCTGCCATATCTGCTAAAAACGGGCTTGGGGTGGATGTGCACAGGATCACAGGAGATGCCACTTTCTGTTCCTTCAGAGATTTAATACAGCTTTCCAGATAAGGTGAATCACCATAGGCAGGTATTGCATATACATGCTTATGACTCATAAAAATGATCCTCCAGCATCAGGCACAGTGCATGGTATACAGGAAGATGAAGCTCCTGGATCTTAAAGGTCTCCTGCTCCGGAACCACGATGGAAACATGGGAAAAGTCTTTGATCCTTCCACCGTCACGGCCAGTCAGTCCGATCACAGTCACACCTAATGCTTTGGCCGCAGCTGCTGCATAAAGTACATTTTTAGAATTTCCGGATGTAGTGATCCCCAGAAATACATCGCCCTTTTTTGCATAGCCGTAGAGCTGCTGTGCAAAGGTAAGGTCTCCGTTTACATCATTGGAGTAGGCAGTTGTCAGGGCACAGTGACCGGTCAGTGCAATGGCCGCAAGTCCTCCCTGAAGATTATCAGCCAGAATTTCTCCCATCTGCGGGTCTGCTGTCTTTAATGCCCTTGCCAGCTCTTCTGATACAGGACGGCGTTTTACAAAGCCTTTCATCAGCTCTCCTACAATGTGTTCACTGTCGGAACAACTGCCGCCATTTCCTGCGATCATCAGTTTCCCGCCATTTTCATAGCATTCCCTCATAATCTCATAGGCTTTAAGGATATCTCCTTTTACCGGTCCAAGTACCGGATAACGCTGCACTAATTCATCTAAAAATCTAAGTTCTTTCATATACATTTTCTCCTTCTGGCCACTATGTGCTCCCGGAATCTTTTTGGTTACAGTTCAGCCATGCGCTGGTTTGAATGAGAAAGTGTGTTGCAAGCATGCTTGCATAAGCACTTTTTCATCCAAATCAGCATATGATGGACCCACCATGCTTCTTGTTTTCATGAATATGGAAACAAGAAGATGTAATGGCTGAACTGTAACTCTTTTTGTACCTGATCTTACAAGAAGTTTTTTATCAGTTATACCCAGATCTCCTGTTTTATTTTCTTTCCAGTATCCACTGTGCTGCCTGGCCAAGATCCTCTGCATAATGATCATAGGACGGTTTTTCACCTTTTTCCTGCTGTTCTTTATGAAGCTCTGCCCCATATCCGGTTCCTACCAGAATAGAGGTAACGCCAAATCTATGTCCAGCCTCTGTATCAAGAAGCTTGTCCCCGATCATATAGGAAGCAGTCTTGTCCACCGGAAAGTCTTTCTCTGCCATTTCAAACATGCCTGTTCCCGGTTTGCGGCAATTGCACACTTTTTTATATGCACCAATACCATGTACCGGATGGTGGGGGCAGTAATAAAAAGCATCGATCTGGGCTCCGTCTTTTTCTAACAGCTGGTTCATATACTGGTGAAGGATCTTTACATCTTCTTCTGTATAATAGCCTCTTGCCACTCCCGCCTGATTGGTTACAACGATCAGCTTATAACCGGCGTCTTTTAACTTTTTCAAAGCCTGGGGCACACCGGGAAGAAGCTTCATATCTCCGGTCTTATGAAGATAGTTCACTTCTTCGTTTAAGGTGCCATCCCGGTCTAAAAATACTACTTTATTTAATGTATGTTCCACAGTCTTGTTTTCCATTTCTGCGATTGTCAGATTTTTATATAAACCTTCTCTGTTTTACAGACCTGCCTTTATTTTAGGTCAAAACAGTATTCCCCGTTTGGCATCTGCACTTTTACCTTATCATACTGCCAACGGTCTTCGTCTGCTACCCAGCTCTGGGCACCGCGCAGTTCAAAATTCCAGTCAGCCAGCTGTCCGCCCATGGACTCCATGCGGGCTGCCACCTTATGACGCACATTGTATGGGCAGTACATTAACAGGTATCCGCCGCCGCCTGCGCCTAAAAGCTTTCCACCTAATGCACCTGCCTTTAATGCCTCTGCATACAGCTCATCGATCTGTGGATTGGAAATCTTATTGCTCATACGTTTTTTGCTCTGCCAGCCGTAGTCCAACAGCTTTCCAAAGCTGTGAAGATTGCCTTTTAACAGCTCATCCTTCATGGCATAAGCCAGTGCTTTCACCTCGCACATAGCTTCAAAAGCATCTTTCTTTTCATAGTTCTGCACCTGGTCTTTAATGATATTTGCAGAAACATGTATCTTTCCAGTATAGCATAACAACAGGTTATACTGCAGCTCATGGATAATGTCTTTTTTAATACGCAGGGGATTTACTACTACATTGTTCCGTCCATGGAACTCAATGAAATTAAATCCTCCAAAGGTTGCTGCATACTGATCCTGATAACCGCCATCGATCTTTAAATCTTCCCTTTCTACCTCATATGCCAGATCAGCCATTGCATATGCATCTAACATAATGCCTTTCCAGCGTGCCATAGCAGTAAGCATTGCCACCATGACTGTAGAGGATGTTCCAAGACCAGAGCCTGGAGGTGCATCGCACTGTAAATACACTTCGCAGCCCTGTTTGATATCCATTGCCTTTAAGGCAGCAGTTACCAGGTCCAGACGTCCGTCGTAAACATAGTTTTCCCTTGTGTTGTATTTTACTGTCATATCGAAATCCAGTGAGTGAACAATGATCTGATCATCCTCTCTTGGTACAATAGAACAATATGCATATTTATTAATGGTACTTCCGATAATAGCACCGCCCTGCTGCTCACAGAATGGTGCTACATCTGTACCGCCGCCGCCAAAGCTGACGCGAAGGGGCGCTCTGCCTCTGATCACCATATATCTTTCTCCTTTCGGACTTACGATTAATGTACCACTCCTGTTTTTACATCTTCCTGGAACTGGAAATAAGCTTCTGGAATGCCAATGTCAATAAAATAGCCGTCATTTACAAAGCCGCCCAGCTTCTTTCCCTCAGAAAGCCACCTTGGGATCATCTCATTTTCAAGAGATACCTTACCTTCCGGTATCTCATCCAACAAGCTTTTTTTCATCAGATAAATACCGCCGTTAATGGTTCCCGGCACCGGATCTGCTGTTTTTTCATTAAATCCGGTAAGAATACCGTTTTCATCTAAAATGGCTTTACCGTAACGCGACACGTCTGGCACCTGACGCAGCACCAGAGCCATATCCAGATCCTGTTCATCCTGCTGCTTTGCCAGACGGGTATAGTCGATCTGGTAAAAAGTATCTGCATTTAACACATAAAAACGGTCTTCTGTAATGAATCTGCCTGCATTTTTAATAGCTCCTGCTGTTCCTAAAAGAGTTTCCTCATAGGCATAGGAAGCGTGAAAGCCAAATCCACTTCCATCTTTAAAATATTCTTCCACCATGGAACCTTTATAGCCTACAGCGAAAATGATCTCTGTAATGCCACTGCGCACCAGCTCTCTGGTCACATATTCCATAAATGGTTTATCCTCGATCAATGCCATTGGCTTTGGACGGTCGCTTACAACACTGCGAAGCCTAGTCCCCAAGCCGCCGGCTAGTAAGATTGCCTGCATTTTAATCTCCTGTTCTGTGTTTCCCTTTTTCGCACTGCTCATTACTATCGGGAAAAGTCATTTTCTATTACTTTCCATGCCCCATCCATGCTGAAGTGTTCCCTGATATACCTCTGGGTTTCTTCACACATCTGACGGCAGCGGTCATTATCCTGATACAAAGCCACAGTCTTATCTGCAAATACCTTTGGATCGTCTTCCACCTCAAGTACCTGCCCAACCTGTGGGATACCTTCTGCACCGGTGCTGGTGGTAATGATCGGTGCGCCGTTGTAGATCGCCTCTACCACTTTGCCCTTTACACCTGCTCCATAACGCAGCGGAACTACCACTACCTTACAGGAAGCGTACAGACCTGCCAGCTCTTCTTCACTGACAAAACCTTTGATGATAATACCGTTTCCAGGCTGCTCTAAAGCCTTGATCTCATCAGTTACCTTAGAACCAACTACATAGAATTTAATATCCGGCAGCTGTTCTCTGATATGGGGGAATATCTCCTTTGCAAACCAGAGCACAGCATCTGCATTTGGCGGATGGGCGAAACCTCCCACAAACAGCAGTCCTTCTCTCTTTGCAAAGTCTTCCTGGATATCCCCCAGAAAGTGATCGTATACATAGGCAGTAATGGCCTTTGCCTTGATCGACCGGTCAATGGCATGGATGGCATTGATCTCTACATAAGAGGGATAATAGGAAATAGCCGCCTTGCGCATCATGGAAAGTTCAATGGCTTTCCAGTAATCTGCCTCTCTCTTAATATCAATATCCCCGGTCAGCTCATATTCACGGCCCAGACGTAAGAAATGCAGGTCATGACCATAGTAGATCACCTTGATATTGGTATTTTCCTTGATAAAATCTACGTATTTTGTAGCGATATGGGGTCTGTTTAAGTAAGCCACATCGATCTCGTCTTTATTTAATTTCAGCCAGTCCCAAAGACCGGTTGCCCAGTGATCCCCATAAAGGATCTCAATCCCCATCTGCTCAAGAGTAGTAGAATATGGTTCTTCATGAAGGAAGTTATCACCTAGGAACTTGACTACATAGCCCTTCTTCAAGAACATTTTCAGGTACTGATACGTTGTCTTGGATCCAGCATCCTTGTCAAAGGTAGGAACATAATGATCCACTACTAAAATGACTTTCTTGCCCTGACTGCGCTCTCTTGCACGGAATGGGTTTGGATTTCCATCATTGACGCACTGTTTCTTAAACTCATCTGCCCATTTTTCCTTTAATTTCTGGCTGTTTTCCACCTGATAGCGCTTTAAGCCGGTACCATTTACATCTGTACCATTGGAAACACCCTCAAAATGGATCACCTTGGAAAGAGGCTGATAAACTACCCTATAGCCTGCTTTTCTCACCTCAAATGCCAGATCAGAGTCTTCACAGTAAGCCGGGGCAAAACGCTCATCAAAGCCGCCGATCTGCTTCCATAAATCTACTGACAGCAAAATAGCTGCACCTGAAATATAGTCTACATCTTTTACATAGTTATATTCTGCCTTATCCGGATCATCCAGACGGCCATAATTCCAGCCGGAACCATCACTCCAGATAATACCTCCGGCTTCCTGCAATCTTCCATCCGGATAAACCAGCTTGGAACCGACCATACCAATGGTATCATCAGATTCGATAAGATTTACCAGAGAAGACAGCCAGCCTTCTGTTACCTTGGTATCATTGTTTAAGAACATGATATACTTACCTTTTGCAGCTTTTGCAGCCTGGTTACAGTTGCGAAGGAAGCCCTGGTTGGTCTGGTTACGGCAGATCACCAGTCCATCCACAAAACGGCCGATCTCTGCGGTAGCATCTGTAGAAACATCATCTGCAATAATAACTTCATATGTCACATCTTTTGTGAATTCCAGAATGGACTGCAGGCATGCATAGGTATAATGAATCTGGTTATAGCATGGAATTACAATGGAGACCATCGGATTCTCATACTGTGGGAAGGAAAGATGTCCGCCGGTAAGATAACCGTCACCGATCTTAAAATCACCCTCAATGAGATTACGCCCCTCTTTGGTTGCATACATTTTTCCGTATTTGACCGGATGCTTTACAGTATTAAAGCTATAATTTAAGATCTTACGCTTCCTAGTCCCTTTTGGAAATGCCTTGTTTACCTGCTGTCCCAGTTTCCGGCGCATTTTAAATACAAGTGCTTCATGACCATTTAAATAAGTAGCCAGCTTGCCCAGTTCGTTGACCTCATGGCGCAGGTCCTTGATCATTACCTCCAGGTTGGTCACATGGTTATTGGTAAGACGCAGGATCTCCTGATCCTTCTTTACCTGGATATTGCGCTCTTCTACCTCTGCCTGAAGCTGGTTGATCCGCTCTCTCGCCTGAGCCAGCTCCTTTTCCTGGGCCTTTAATTCTTCCAGTGTCACCAGACGCTGCTTATAATTGCCCATATATCCCTGAGTTCCGTCGCCGTGTACCCAGGTCTGGAATGCCACTTCCATAGAAGCATAAATTTCTGCCAGCTTCTCATCCATTCCAAATTCACTTAAAAACTGAACAGCATTTTCATAGTCCAACAGACCTTCATACTTATAATAGAAATAAACCAGATTACGGTAGCGGATGAAACCTGCCGGGATCGGGAACTCAAATACCCATTCATAGTCCAGGCAATAAAGCCCATCCTGGGTTTCCATCAGGTTTTCAAAAAGACCATCAATGTTGCTCACTTCATAGGAAGTATCCTGTAAGGAAAGGATCTCTTCACTGTCACCAAATACCTCTTTAAACTGATCCGTTGGTGTAAATGGTTCTTTTTTCAGAACTGCCTGTCCAAATACCCGGTCCATAGCAGCTTTTAAGGCTTCTACCGGGGCTTTTTTTCCTGTGATCTGCTCCCCTAAGATCTCCGCCAGCGTTTTTCCCTTTAAAAAGCCAAAGCGGACTGCCTTGTTATCTTTGGAATAATGTGGCTCTAATACCTTTACTGCCGGATTTACGCTGATCAATTTCTCATATTTTTCGCGCATAGACCGGATATGAGCCTCTGCCGCTGCTGTAAGGGCTGTCTTTTCCACATATCTTTTTCCATTTTCTTCCAGGATCGCAGTGCGTATCTGGAAATCTTCTTTTCTGGTGCGGTTGTATTTTGCAAATACTGCCTTGAAAGAACCGGCTCCCTTAGAAGCCACTGCCAGATATGCATTGGCAAACAGGCCAAAGGCCTTTTCCTGTACCAGCTTATCTGAAATCTCATCTTCATGGATGCAGGCCCAGCGCTGTCTGTCGTATACAGCGGTCACATGGGGGATATCTCCCTTTCCCGGAAGATACCTGTCAGAATAGACAGATGCCGCCCGCTTATATTCCGGCATGGGGTAATAAAATTCCACCCTTGAAAGTCCTGCTTCTTTAAATGCTTCTTCCAGTTCTCCCTTTGTAAACGCAGTCTCATCCTCATCATGGACAGCGCCGGAAAGAAAGCTTAAACCAAGAGCATTTTCACATGCAAAGATCAGTCTGCCTTTTTCTGAAAGATAAGAAGCAGCCTGAGCGAAAATAGTTTTAATATCCATCTCTGAACGGTCTGACCGTAAGACCACCAGATCGTATTTTCCTTCTTTTTCAGTTGTTTCCATTTTCTGGAAATCAGCCGCTTTGATATAGGAAACATTGGTGTAAGCATCATTCATTTTCTGGTTTACTACCAGATTTTCACCTCTTTCATCTACGACTGCAACATGGTCACAGCGCTCTGCAAGTAAACCGGTGATCACGCCATAGTCAGAGCCTAACTGCAGTACATTTTCCTGTCCTGAAAAATCCATCCAGTCCATAAGGTTGCGCCGGATATCTGAAAGGGCATACAGAACTTCCGGGCGGCTGTCTGCCTCCAGGATTTTTAAGATGCCCTCTTTATCTGCGCCATATTTCTTAAATAAGTCAAGGATTTCATAACTTATGTCATTCATCTGCATTCCTCTTTTCCGCCTTTACCTGTGATTCCATATCGTAAACACCAACAGTATTTTTATTGGAAATAACGGTAATATTGGTTACATCATAAAGCCTGTGATATACCACATGTTCCCCCTGCTCAAAGCCGGTGCAGCTCATGCTTAACAGATACTCACCGCCCTGAAGGTTCATTTTCTGGGTAAATTCTACGGTATATTCATCTCCATTTTTTACCGGCTTGATATCCGCCCCTTCAAACATAGTGTTTGTTCCGGTAAGTTCTGTTCCCTTTTTATCTTTGATCGTATAAGTAAAAATAGGTGTCTGGATATCCGCATGGAAACGGATGCACTCTTTTATAGTAAATGTTTCACCCTTTAACAGCAGATTAGTTACATTTCCCCTGGCATCTAAAAGCCCCAGATCGTAGATCTCCGCTCTTCCGTCCCCATATTCGGTGCGGTCGGTGTTGATGGCCAGCTGGTCACGCATAAGACCGGTATGGGATAAATTCATTCCGCCGGAAAAATCAGACATTTCTGTGCCTTCATTCTTTTCGGTATCCGTTTGTGCGCTGCTTTTTTCCTTTAAAAGTTCCACTGCATCTCCATTTTCTGATGCTTTTTCCGCTGCCAGCTCTGCCCGCAGATCCTCCAGCTTTCCAGCCAGTATCTTTTTGTACATATCTACAACTTTTCCAGCTGGGCCTTCTGCAATAAATTCGCCTTTGTGCAGCAGCACAACTTTATCACAATATTTGATGATACTGCCCATATCATGGGTAACCATCAGGATGGTAGTTCCTTTTTTACGGATTTCTTCCATTCTCCGGTAACATTTTGACTGAAAGAACACATCACCTACAGACAGCGCCTCATCTACGATCAGGATCTCCGGATCTACGTTGATAGCCAGTGCAAAAGCCAGACGTACGAACATACCACTGGAATAGGTCTTTACCGGCTGGTATACGAAATCACCGATCTCCGCAAAATCCAGGATATCTTGAAGCTTTGCATCCATCTCTTTTTTCGTATAGCCCATCATGGTACCGTTCATGTATACATTTTCAATTCCGGTATAATCCATATTGAATCCGGCTCCCAGTTCCAGAAGTGCGGATATTTTTCCGTCTACATCCACCTGACCGGACGTAGGTGTCAGTACACCGGTAATGATCTTTAAGATCGTTGATTTACCGGAGCCGTTGGTTCCGATAATACCTACAGTCTCTCCCTTTTTTACCTGGAAAGACAGCCCCTTAAGGGCATAGAAATCACGATGATAATTTTTATGGGAAATACTCATAGATTCCTTCAGCCGGTCAATAGGCTTATCATACAGCCTGTAAACCTTTGTTACATCCTGAACGCTGATGGCATTTTCCTTTCCCTGTTCATTTATTGACATATGTTTCTCCATCTCTATCGCATAGTTTGTACTGTTCATGCGTGCATGACCATAGTTCTCCACTTTAGGGTTTAGTATAGCATAAAACCTCGCTGTTTCATACTATTTCTAAAAAATTGTTACATGCTTTACACTCCCGCAATTCTAAAAACATTCGTGATCCACTGATTTTTATTCAAAAAATGGGAATCCTGCAAAACCATCTGTTTACAAGATTCCCATCTTCAATATTGCTTATATTTCTGTTTTAAACATCACAATGCCCTGATATCCCTGATCAGCTGGTCTTTTTCAGCTTCTGTTGTGGCCCAGCTGGTACAAAAACGCACTACCATGCTTCCATCCGCCAGATCCTGCAGATATTCAAAGGTGTACTCTTTTCCCAGTACCTCTGCCTGTTCTTTTGTAAGAACTACAAACAGCTGGTTTGTATAGCTTTCCACATATTCCCGGATTCCTTTTTCTTTAAAAGCAGCCTTGATCTCTAAGGCATAAGCATCTGCCTGGGCTGTCATTTTTTCGTAAGTGCCATCCTCTAACAGGCTGCAAAACTGCATGCCAAGAAGCCAGCCTTTCGCCATAACTGCTCCGTTCTGCTTCATATAAGTACGGAATTTCCGTGCCAGCTTCTTGTTAGTGATCACAAGAGCTTCCCCAAACAATGCACCGCACTTAGTACCGCCTATATAAAATACATCCGTCAGTTCTGCCAGTTTTTCCAGCGTCAGATCATTTTTTACAGAACCAAGACCGTATCCCAGTCTGGCCCCGTCTGCAAACAGGTACATTCCATACTCATCACATACTTTGCGGATCTCTCTTAATTCCTGCTCTGAATAAATGGTTCCCCATTCTGTAGGAAATGAAATGTATACCATCTTAGGTTCGCAGATATAATTTGGCTCACCGCTATTATAATAAGAAGCTGCCACCTCCCGGATCTGCTCTGCGCTGATCTTTCCGTCTGTTGATGGAAGAGGCACCAGCTTGTGTCCGGTATTTTCAATAGAGCCTGCTTCATGGGCATATACATGGCCACTGTCCGGACAGATCACGCTCTGGATAGGGCTTAAAGCTGCCGCATGGACAATGAAGTTAGCCTGTGTAGCTCCCGGCAAAAAGTGGATAGCAGCTTCCGGTGCCTTACACTTTTCCCGGATCAGCTCTGTCGCCTTTTCACACCATGTATCTTCCCCATATCCATCATAACTTTCCCCATTGATCTGTGCCAGTTTCTCTAATATCTTTTTACATGCACCACGATTGTAATCATTGTGTAAACGGATCATGTTTTTGAATTCTCCTTCTCATGTTTATGTGTACACGGAATTTTTTCTATAACTAATAATACCATGATGTTCGAGGATTGCGGGAATTGCATAGCAATGGAGCAATCCGGTTACATCAGTGA
>UQJF01000027.1 GCA_900541315.1 uncultured Clostridium sp.
AATTCTGCTTTCTGTTATTTTTTAAGCTTCTAAAAGTTCTTCTAGATACTGAATTTGGCATAAGCTAAGTACAAACCTTTTATTTCTCATCGACAACTTATGTCTTGTTATTTGTGCCGGTTTCAAACATCATGCGTAAAAGTAACATTGTGAGCTTAGATGCTCTATATGCTAGAGGCGACGTGGATACGCCTGTAAGAATAAGGATTGCCTGAAGTCAGGTGGAAACTTAAATATCAAACTTCTTAAACTGGAGTCAAAAGACTCCTCAGAAGCCCCCACTTCAAATTTCATCAGAAATTAAGTGGGGGGTAATTCACGTACATTAATTTCATCAAATCAATTTCATAACTTCATTTTTCTTTGTTGCAATAGTACATAACCCTCAAATAACGCAAGATCTTCTTTTGTTGTAATTTTAATATTTGTCTGATCTCCATACGCCTGATACAATCTATCTCCAAGAGCATACATCAAAGAAGTTGTATGCGGTTCGACCTTTTCAATTAAGCCTTTCTCTTTTGCCCTCTTATACACATTCAGAAGATAATCAAATCTGAACCCATAAGGACATGCGATCTGAATATATTTATCCCTATCAACCCAGGTCTTGCTAGTAGCATTTTCGTCATTACTTCCTAACAACTGATAACATGGCGTAGCTGTAATAGCTGATCCTTTATCTTTCATCACACGGATCACATCATTGACAATTTTATCCGATGTAAATGGTGCTGCTCCATATTGTATCATAACATAATCATCAGGCTTGATTTTGTCCTTTAAATTATTGATACCGCCCATTACAGAATCTTGAAAAGTATCTCCGCCATCTGCAATCCACTTTACTTTGCTCAGACCATATTGTTCGATCATTCCCGTAAGATACTCTTTCCATTTCTTATGGCAAACAACCTCTATAGCGTCTATCTGAGGATTGTTCTGAAAAATTTCAATTGTGTATGCCAAAACTGGTTTTCCAAGTACTTCAACAAACTGCTTCGGACGCCCTGCACCCACACGAGAACCAACTCCACCCGCAAGAATTATTGCTGTGACCATTATTCCTTTTCTCCATAACTTTCCAATGCGAAGTCAATAAATCTCACCAAATTTCTGTAAGATGGCAAGAAGAAAAAACTGTCATCATCGCCAACGCTACCTTTATAAAGCCCCCAACAGAACCAATAAAACGCTGAAATAGGGATAAATGCAATATAATACCGATGTTCATCTTCCGTTAACGTTCTACCAACAAAAGCCTTTAGGTATCTCTCTATCTGCTCATCCGACCAATCATAACGACATAAAATACATCCAATATCATTCGCCGCATAGTTTAAACCAGTGTATTCCCAATCAATCAGGTATATTTCTCCTTTTTCATCATAAAGATAGTTTGGTTCATATGTATCATTGTGGCAGAGAACTAAACCATACCCTAATCTTTTAGCATCGGCCTTTAACAATGGATATAGCCTTTCTACTTTTTCAACAAGATCAGCAAACTCTTTTCGCAGATTTCCTTTTGTTGCAGATGCAATGTCCATCAATTTTTTACCTTCTGCAACATTATCAAAGATTTTTACGCTTTCATCTGGTTCGACCTCATGCAAACGATGCAAATACTTCATTGCAACTGTCAGCTGTTCATTTGATTTTTCAAAGTTACAGTTTTTGGCATTCTGAACATAATGTGAAATCTTCCATCCTGCCATTTCCATATGTATCACGGATTTATCAATACCTATCTTTTTTGCTGCCAACTGTGCAAAAAGTTCTGATTGACGATCAGTCAAATTTCCTGCTGTTCCACCCGGATGACGATAGACATACTTTTCTCCATTGCACTCAAATGCAAACGAAATATTGGTAAGTCCTGCATTAATCACAGATATATCAATAATTGAATTAGGATTGCATTTTAAAGTCTCGCAGATATTTGTAATTATTTCCGAATCAACATTCAAAAGAAACTCCGAATCAAACGTTCGTAGATCGTCGATGCTATCAAATTCCAAAATTGCATTTGGCGAAAACTCTTTTTTATAAAATGTGAGCTGACGCATATGTTTTGCATAAAATTCTTCCCAAAACATTGAAGCGACACCAAAGTCATTTATTTCAGATTCCATAAGTTTCCGAAATATTTGGCTAAACCCCTCATTCATATATGCGTGTCCAACCATGGCTAGTGAGTCTTTTCCACCTATAGTTAAATCGGTGATCGCATCTGCATCTGAACACATAACTCCAAATTCCCGGAATTTCCCAGTCTGATATGATACTGCACGGTATGAACGGTTGTCCGAATTTTCCTCAATAAACGGGTTGGTGACAAAATAATGATCAGCACAACAAATAAATGAATTTGAAAGGTATTGTCTAACCACATAAAGTGAATAGAGATTTCCCTTCTTGCCAAACTCATTATTTACAACTAAATGAACACCATACTTCTGCTCCAAATAGAAAAATTTTTCCTTCATATAGCCAATAACTATATAAATGTCTTCTATTCCTGATTCTTTTAGTTGCTCTATCTGTCTTTCTATGAGAATTTCGCCCTTTACCCGAAACAAGCCTTTGGGTTTTTCATATGTAAACGGAGCAAAACGATCAGATTTTCCTGCTGCTAGTATAATCGCATTTTTCATTTTACCTTCTCCCTATCAACGCTTTTACTTTGAACATTAAAGTTAAAGCTAGATACAGAAGCATGGGAGGTTCTCTTTTCCTTTGGTGGCAATGTCATATAATCATTATAGACATATTTCAAAAAAGCATCATAGTTCTTTGTTCCGTAAAATTTATGTCCCTCAAAATCATACTCCGCTCTATCCAAAAACCAACTCTTTGGCATTCCATATCGTATTTTTGCTGGATGTGCATTTTTCATATAGAGTTTCCCAAATGTCGGAAACAACAAGGTTCTCACTCTGTTTGGTGTACTATTATTGCTTCTGCTCGCCATCTTTTCAACTCTTCCATATATCCACTTGACCGGAATCACCGAGAGAAAGCTATAAATTGCTTTTTTCATGCCTGTCTCATTAACTTTTCCTACACGAGAATACAATATTTTCCTTAAAAAGAAGCACCATAAATCTTGTAGTTCCATTCCGAGCACACTTTTGGGGCAATCATCAAGAGCAAAAATGTCTACACAGACGCCGTTTTTTCCTTTCATGTGTTCCTGTCCTGCTCGGACAAATGAAGTTCCGGTCCTACGCAATTTTCCATATTGCCAAAGATATTCTGGATCATTATAGTGATCTTGAAAGTAGCAAACAGAAGCATCCATTTCATCCGCAACTGCCCTGAATTTCTCATACTCTTCCCGAAGCATTGCAATATCTGAATCGTCATCCCATGGAATATAACCTTTGTGCCTAACAGCACCTAGTAATGTTCCGCAAGTAATGCAATATTTAATACCACGCTTTCTACAAACACGATCGAACTCAATTAGTAAATCTAATTCTAACAACTGCATTGTCCTGAATTCTTCCGGTGATAATTTTCTTGGCTCTGCCATTTTTCAGTTTCCTTTCCAACTTTAATCAAGCCCACAACAGAAAATAAAATCTGCTGTGGGCTCATACACACTATCTATTCTTTTTAAACCAAAGCCTTAGTATTTGTCATTATCTCCGTAAGAAATCATAGATGACGGTTCAGATACATCCACACTTTTCCTGGCCGGCTGTGGTGCTGGATCCGCAGAACCATCCTTTAATGTGAATTTACTTACCAAATCCTTTAAGAGCTGTGCCTGGCTGGAAAGCTCCTCACTGGCTGCAGCACTTTCTTCTGCCGTTGCAGAATTGCTTTGTACAACGCTGGAGATCTGGCTGATGCCCTCATTTACTTGCTTTACAGAAACTGCCTGTGACTCGCTGGCAGAAGAGATCTCCTCAATGGTCTGTGCTACTCCCTGAACGCCTTCGGTCAGCTGCTGCAATGCCTTGGCCGTTTCATTTGCAATCTTTGTACCACGGTCAACTGCGTGAAGAGAACCTTCAATGAGAGCAGACGTATTCTTTGAAGCTTCTGCTGATTTTCCTGCAAGATTACGAACCTCGTCTGCTACTACTGCAAATCCTTTTCCTGCTGCTCCTGCACGAGCTGCTTCTACAGCTGCGTTCAAAGCAAGAATATTGGTCTGGAATGCAATATCCTCAATCGTCTTGATGATTTTTCCAATCTCACTGGAGCTGTTGCTGATGTCCGTCATGGCAGAAAGCATCTCCTGCATACGCTGTCTGCTTTCTCCTGCCTGTTCGCTTACATTATCAGCCATGTCGCTGGCTGCCTTTGCATTTTCAGCATTTTTTTCAACATTATTGGAAATCTCATTAATGGTCGCTGCCAGTTCTTCCACGGAAGAAGCCTGCTCGGTAGCACCCTGGGATAATGCCTGTGCTCCGGAGGATACCTGATCGGAGCCTGCTGCCACCTGATCAGCTGACTGGGTAACACTCGAAAGCGTACTGCTTAAATTATCTCTCAGAAGAACCATAGAGTTATAGATCGCAACAAAGCTTCCTACATAATCCTTTGACATAGAAGAATACACATTAAAGTTTCCGCGGCTCATCTCTGTAAGGATATTTGTCTCATCTGCCACTACCGCGTTCAGGAACGCTGCTACAGACCGCAAATCATCGGAAAGCTTTCCAAGCTCATCTTCTGCCTTGTACTCGATATCAATATCCATATTACCGCGTCTCATTTTTTCCATAGCTTCCTGCAACTGTTTTACCGGCTCTACTACGGAACGTATCAGGATCGTTGCCATAATAACGGTAAGGATCAGTGCAACGATAACAATTATGATCCCTACAATAAACAGGACGTTTCTGGTCTGCATGGAAGAATTGTAATCATTACCAACAAGGTCTGTCACCTGATCGCTAAACTGATCCAGAATTCCTTCCAGCTTGGACACTTCCGGGTCAAACTCATCGATAAACGTGAGCCTTGCCTGCTCTTTCGCACGGTCAGAACCAGTGGACAGATACTCTATGACCTTGTTTGTGACCTCAGAAGTTGCCTGAAGCTGTGTATGAAACTGGTTTACCAGTGTCATATCTCCATTATAATGCTCCAGGAACCAGCCTGCGTTCTCCTCAAGGCCGGCTCTATACGAATCAACGTTTGAAAGATATGTTTTTGTGGCGGTGGGGTCATCATTAATCATAGCCTCCACCAGATTCTGGATTGTTGCCAGCATATAGATTTTTACCTTGTCTACACGTACGATCGCTTCGTGGTTATTTTTATAGAACTGGGCATATCTTGTACTGATATTAACCATTCCATAAAAAAGTGCACCAACTGTTACAAAAAAACAGATGACCACTGCTCCAAAAGCAATCGTGATTTTTTGCTTCATATTACGGTTCTTCATGTTCCTTCCCTCTCTTTGTTATTTCTTTCGTGGAATATTGTGGAATTTAATCCCTATTTTTATTATTCGGCAAGTACAGGAAAATCATAAGGGATGTTTGATTTTTTCATTTTTCTTTTCTGCGGTTCATTTTTCCCTTTTTCTTCCGTTGTTTCTTTCATTTCTGCAGATCCTTTTTTATTATGCGCATCTATAAATGCACAAAAATCTTTAAATGACACAGGCTTTGAGATCAGATAACCCTGAAGAAAATCACAGCCCATATCCGAAAGTTCTTTCGCCTGGAGCTGGTTTTCTATCCCCTCGGCCGTGATCTGGATCCCATATTTGTGCAAAAAATATATGATCTCCGAAATAAGATCTTTTGAAAAACTCGTTGTATCTATAGTCCAGACAACTGCCTTGTCTATTTTCAACACAGAAAACGGCATCTGCATAAGCCGCAAGAGATTTGACTCATCTTTTCCAAAATCATCAATAGCTACGTGGCATCCTCTTTTCATCAGTTTTTCTGCCAGCTTAATGACCTGCTGCATATCCTGTATTTGATTACTTTCTGTGATTTCAAAACATATAGCAGATTTATCTGATGTACATTCATCTAGTATGGCAAAGAGACCCCTTTCTGCTTCCACGCTGGAGCATGTGACCGGGGACAGATTTACATTTATTCTCTCAATGTTTCTTTTTTTTAGCTCTGGCAGCTGTTCTAACACTTTATTTAAAACCCACAGATCAAAACAGCTGACACAGCCCATTTCCTCTGCTTTGCGGATCACCTGTTCAATATTCTGGTGGTGTCCGTCATCATACCGTAAAAGTGCTTCTGCAACATTCAGCTTTTTTTTATTTAAATCATAGATCGGCTGATAAAAAACCTTAAGATAAGGCAATGCATTTTCAAAATAGCTTTTCATGATTCTTCTCTTTTCATCCATTTGCAAGCTTGCTTTTTACATAGTCCTTGATCATTTCACCGCTGTGTCTATCATCTGGTACTGGCATATGGATCCGGTCACAGAGAGAAAGCCATTTGTCCAGCGTGAGGACTTCATTTTCCTCTTCTACATAATACAGATCTGTGGGAAGGATATCCTTATAAACTGCTACTGACGGAGAATTCCATTCCTGATATTCCTGCTCTGTAAAACGGATATCACAGTTTTTTTCTCCTTCTGTAACTTTCCTAAATCTGCTGCCTAATACGGTCTTTTCTTCTTTCCGTTCCTTTCTCCAAACCACTGTTCCATCCAGACAAAACTTTAAATAGGTTCCTGATCCCAGAACATCTGCGATCACTTCATTTTCGGATACTGCATATAGCTGTATTTCGTTGCTGTCAATATATAAAAGCTCTTCTATTTTTCCCTCTTCTCTGGTTTCTTTCAGGATGCATCCTGTTCTGGCATCGAAAAATACCAGAGTATCACCACAAACTGTAACCGAAGCGATTTCCCTTTCCGGATCTGCAAAACTGCACCAGGATACTTTTCCTGTATCCGTGTTCAGGATCAGCCATCGTTTTTTATAAGTTTGCGGACATAAAATGTTTCTGCCTATAGAAACAGCCCCGCCAAATACCCCCGGAATGCCACGTACTTTATTCTTATCCACCATTGTATAGGTCACATGCCCAGAAGTAAGATCTATGCAAAGGATGCTGTTGTACCATGCAGGCATACAATATAGTACATTACCTCTCTGAAAGCCTTTCAGGAATAACGGCTGTTCTATAAAATGCTCTGCATCACGGATCTGTACGGACTCAAACTGATCCTTATCTATATGGTAAATGGCCAGGTTTCTGGCAAAATATGGGACAAGATACAGTCTGTCTTCTACCCGTACAACAGAACGGAACAGATCTCCCTTAAATGCCAATTCTCCCGGAATCTTTCCTATGCAGGAAAGTCTGTCCATTTGTTTATCATAATGAAACAGCAAGTTTACTTTTCCGTGAACAAACCACACTTCTTTTTCATCTTCCCAAAAAGCTCCCGGCCAGCATGGTATCTTACATTCCTTTTCTCTTACCAGGGAATCCTGATATAAAACCGGTTTTCCTGTTTCCCAGAACAACTGGGCTACAGAGCTGTAATCCCCGTAATAGCAGTCGCAGGAAGCAATGGCAAGATCAAGATCGTATCCGCTGTCCAGGATTCCCCAGCCTTCTTCTTCATAAGAAGCCAGAAGTTCTCTATATTTCTGTAAAAGCTGGGGCCGCATCACCTTCAGTGTCTGTTCATACAGTGGGTGAGGACGCAGCCACAAAGCAAGGTCTTTTCTTGTTTTAAAATAAAGTAAGACTTCTTCTATTTTTTTCATCATATCCGGCTGGTTTAAAAGTGCCTCAATGGAAAGACCGTAAAATACTGTCTTTTTCCTGGATCCGTCAGGACTGTAAAGACATTCCTGCCATTTTTCTGGAAGAGATCCATCTTGTCTTTTCGTATCACGGGCACGTTCAATCTTTGGTGATCCAAAGTTTTGTACCTTCTCTTCCCATTGTTCTGCCTGAACTCCTTTAATCCAGGAACACAGGATATTGATAAAAAGCTCCCTCTCCTGCTCTGTTGCCGTAACAATACAGTCTGCATTAACAGGCCCCGATAAAGTCACAAAACCGGCGCTTCTCTCCTGACATTTCACAGACTCCACATTATCTGTGCTTGCTGTGGTATAATAAGGAAGATATACCAGCTGATCTGCATATTTCTTCAATCTGCTGCTATAAAAATCAGGATGGACACTGGTCAATATATTGTTCTGGTCATATGGATTGTGGATAAACACCGCATCCGGTTTTTTATCTTCCAGGCGGAATGTGCGGTAATCTGTGACAGGAACATCTGGTGGATACTGATCTCCCTCGTAGTGTTCTACTGCAAGATTTCCTTCCTGGTCTTTATCAAAATAGGGGATCGGTACAACATAAGCATCACAATCCGGATCCTTATCTGCCGCTTTCCAGACGGTTTCCATAGAATCCCACATAGACACTTTATATGGAAGAAAGACAAAACAGAGACGGTCTGTTTCAATCTCGTTCTCTATATGGTCATATAAGAGTTTCAATTCTTTCTTTATTTTTTTGTACAGCTTCGCCATCTGTTTTTTACTGTGAAGGTTCTGGCTCATCTCATAAAGATCTTCACAATATACTTCCAGAAGGGGGACCAGATCTGCTTTTCCCACATTTTCCAGCTCTGTTCCCAACCAAAGGGCTGTTTCCTGAGATTGCGAAAGCGCATCGATCATCACTTCTTCTGTATTCTGGCCAAATCCCATGTACACTCTTTCATTTGCTCGCATTAAAAGGGCTGCTGTCTGTAAAAGTCTTCTTTTTTCTCTTCTTTTGATGGACATTTTTACGGTTTCCTCCAAAAATGATCAGATATCCCATTTCATAAAATTTTATCGGCGTTTTCTTTTTTTTTATAACTGTTTTATCAATTCACTGTTTCTTTTTTGAATTTCCCTTATCCATTTTCAACCACCGCCGATAAGGTTTAAAGAAATACTATTCTGATTATTATGAAAAAAGGCGGTGTACAATATGAGCAGTGGTATGGACAGCAGTATTCTGGATACATACCTTTATGAAGAAAACAATCTTTTAGACCAGTTAGACGAAATGCTGGTTGCTGATGAGAAAAACGGTGATTTTTCCGCCGATGACGTAAATGAGATCTTCCGTATCATGCATACGATCAAAGGCTCTTCTGCAATGATGGAATTTAATTCGATCTCCACGATCGCCCATCATATTGAAGATGTATTTTTTTATATCCGTGATAAAGGGATAGAAACTCTGGATCCTGAGCATAAGAAAGAGCTTTTCAACCTGATGTTCCGTTCAGAAGATTACTTAAGGAGCGAGATTGAGAAGGTAGAACAGGGCGTACCTCTTTCTACTGATATTGATGCGTTCTCCAATGAGATCAATTCTTTTTTGAAGAAGATCAGTGGTACTGCACCTGCACAGCCGGAAGCTTCACAGGCTGCACCTGCAGCTTCTGGTGCTGCTGCTCCTTCTTCTCTTCCTGATGATAAGGATGCAGCCTGCTTTTTCCATGTTTTTCTGGAAGAAGGCGTGGGAATGGAGAATCTGCGTGCTTACATGATCGTAAACGCAGTAAAGGAATGTGATGTAAACTTCCGTTTTTACCCCAGTGATATGGAAACAGATCAGGATACTTCCCAGACGATCGCAGAAAATGGATTTTTCCTTGCCTTTAACTCCAGGGAAGATGCTTCCAAAGCTGAAGGGATCTTAAAGACACAGAACCATATCCGTTCTTACGAGCTTGTAGATGACCCAAAAGCAGCTCCGGCTCCGACAGTCGAAACAAAAAAAGTTTCCCCTTCCAAATCACCTGCATCAACAGCTTCATCCCCGGATACAGCTGCAAAAAAAGTGGCTCCGCAGCTTACTCATACCCCGGTCAAGCAGAATCTGATCAGTGTCAACCTGATGAAGCTGGACAGCCTGATGGATATTGTTGGTGAGATCGTTATCACAGAATCCATGGTCACATCTTCCCCTGAATTATCCCTGCTGCCAAGGGACAACAGGGATAATTTTATGAAATCAGCACGCCAGCTGCGTAAACTTACCAATGATCTGCAGGATATTGCCATGTCTTTACGCATGGTCCCGATTTCCGGCGTATTCCAGAAAATGAACCGTATTGTGCGTGATATGAAGCAAAGCCTGGGAAAAGACGTCCGTCTGACCATTGTAGGTGAAGATACTGAGGTAGATAAGACGATCGTAGACAATATACAGGATCCTATCATGCATATCGTGCGTAACAGCATGGATCATGGGATTGAAGAAACAGCCCAGGAACGTATTGCTGCCGGTAAGGATCCCCAGGGCGAGATCGTTCTTTCCGCTTCCCATACCAGCAGTGAGGTTGTTATCTCCGTTAAAGATGACGGATATGGCATGGATCCCCATAAGATTCTTGAAAAAGCCCGGTCAAAGAACATGCTGACCAAGCCTGATTCTGAATACAGCCAGAAGGAGATCCTGGGGCTGATCATGCTTCCCGGATTTTCCACCAATACAGCGGTAACTGAATATTCCGGTCGTGGTGTTGGAATGGATGTTGTGAAGAAAAATGTAGAATCCTTAGGCGGTATCGTTTCTGTATCCAGTACCTACGGAGAAGGAACTACTATTTCCATGAAGATCCCGCTGACTCTGGCTATTGTAGATG
Organism: uncultured Clostridium sp.; assembly: GCA_900541315.1. Taxonomy (GTDB): domain Bacteria; phylum Bacillota; class Clostridia; order Lachnospirales; family Lachnospiraceae; genus Enterocloster. The sequence continues at coordinate 10,639 of UQJF01000027.1, forward strand.
GAATGAAAGTAACGGTAGGTGATTCTATTTTTACTATACCTATCGCCAATATCCGTCAGTCCTTTAAGGTAAAAGCAGATCAGGTGATCAAAGATGAATATGGCAATGAAATGGTAGAACGTGTTGACCATTTTTATCCTATCGTCCGTCTCCATTCCTTCTATCACCTTCCAACTGAGGTTACCCAGATGGAAGACGGTATCCTTTTATGGGTGGAAGCAAATGACCGTTCTTACTGCCTGTTTGTAGATGATCTGATCGGCGAGCAGCAGGTGGTAGTAAAGCCGCTTCCTGCTTTTCTCAGTGAATTTAACCTGAAAGACCACGGCATCACCGGCTGTACCATTATGGGTGATGGCAATATCAGCATCATTCTGGATATCCTCAGCTTATATTCCATAGCTGTAGAGAATGCGTAAACAGGAGGTTTTAAAATGGCTGAAGTAACAGAAACAAATATCCAGACAGACGTACCGGCTGAAAACCAGTCCGTTGAACGCTGTCTTACCTTTGAGTCGGGAGATATGACTCTGTTTTTAAGTATCAATAACGTAACGGAGATCATCAATGACTGTGCGATCACTCATCTTCCACTGGTACCTGATTATATTAAAGGAATCATCAATCTGCGTGGTCAGATCCTTCCGGTAGTAGATATACGGCTCTATATGGGCAAGCCTGCTTTGGAATATAACAGTAAGACCTGCTTTATCGTTTTAAATGTAGACGATCTTCCTGTATGCATCGTTGTGGATTCTGTGCAGCAGGTGATCGATATTGATCTTCAGGATGTACGTCCGATCCCTATCAAACGCAGACAGAAGCTGTTAGATGGTATGATCACACTTGAAAATGGGACTGTGCTTATGTCTTTTGACTGCAAGTCCCTGGTCAGCTCTTAATGTACTCCCGGAATCTTTTTGTACTTGATTTTGCGAGAAGATTTTTTGTCAGCCGCAAAGGCAGGTGCAGGAAAGACTCCGAGAGTACATCCGATTCCTAAGGAGGTCATACAATGCTTACATTAAGTGACGGGGATTTTAACCGTCTTTACACTTATATCCAACAGCACTATGGCATCAATCTGAGCCACAAAAAACAGCTGATCACCAGCCGTCTTACTAATATGCTGCAGCAGAAAGGGTTTCATAGTTTTACAGAATACATAGATGAGATCATCTCAGGTAAAGATCCTGAGATGGTTTCTGTTATGTTAAACAAGCTGACTACCAACTATACCTATTTTATGCGGGAAAAAGAACATTTTGACTTTCTCCAGAAGCAGATTCTTCCTGAGCTTGCAAACAAGCATTCCCGGGACCGTTCTATTGCGATCTGGAGTGCCGGCTGCTCCTCCGGTGAAGAACCTTATAACATTTCTATGTATCTGAAAGAATATTTTTCCGCTATTCCCGGAAGCTGGGATACACGTATCCTTGCTACGGACATTTCCCAGCGTGTTCTGGATTCTGCCATGGATCCCAGATATTCCCTTGAAAGCTTAAAAGAGCTTCCGCCTTCCTGGCAGGAACGCTATTTTGTTCCCATAGGATATAAAACCTATACTGTTTCAGATGCTTTAAGAAAAAATGTGATTTTTCGTTCCTTTAACTTGATGGATCCCATCCATTTCCGCAAAAAGTTTGACCTGATCTTCTGCAGAAACGTGATGATCTATTTTGATCGTCCTACGAAGGCGGCACTAGTAAGGCGCTTTTATGATGCTACCGCTCCGGGAGGCTACTTATTTATCGGACATTCTGAAAGCCTGGATAAGGAAAACTGCCCGTTTTCCTATATTGAACCGGCTATTTACCGAAAGATCTGATCCCGTAGGTTATCTCATACGTTATTACAGTTATCTTATTAAGGAGGCATTATGATCATGGATCATAAATTAAAATTAATGGTGGTGGATGATTCACCCTTGTTCCGCACCTGGCTGATCCGTTCTCTCTCTGAGGATGACCGCTTCCAGGTTGTAGGATATGCTATAAATGCCTTTGATGCCCAGGAAAAGATCCCCAAGCTGCAGCCGGATATGCTTACCCTGGATATTGAAATGCCGGGAATGTCAGGCATTGATTTTTTAAAGCAGCTGCTTCCTGTCCACCCTATCCCGGTGATTCTGGTATCTTCCCTGAACCTGAGGGTTTTTGATGCCCTGGAAGCAGGAGCTGTGGATTTTGTACGGAAACCGGATGAAGCCAATGGACTGTCTAAAGAGATCTTTCTTTCTACACTCCGCTCCAAACTTGTGGTAGCGGCTGCTTCCCACGTACACCTTCCTTCTGCTCCTGCAGACCCTCAGGCAGGCGGTATCCGCAAGGTTTCTTCTTTACCTCCTGCCAGAAATACTTTCCTGCAGAAACCAAAGATTCCTCTGGGTGCTTCCCCTGAAACAGTGATTGCTATCGGAGCATCTACAGGCGGTACAGAAGCCATTCTCGAGGTAGTAAAGAATTTTCCTGCAGATACTCCCGGAGTTGTTATCACCCAGCACATGCCTGCCGGTTTTACAGCCATGTATGCAGAGCGCTTAAACAGGATCTGCAAAATGGAAGTACGGGAGGCGAAAAACGGGGACCGGATCCGCAAAGGTCTCATGCTTTTAGCTCCCGGAGGTCTGCAGATGCGTGTGGTACCTCTTGGAAACTCCTATGCAGTCAGTGTACAGGAAGGAGAAAAGGTAAACGGACACAGACCTTCCGTGGATGTGCTTTTTGACTCAGTTGCATTACATGTGCGGGAACACGCCATCGGCGTTCTTCTCACAGGAATGGGAGCAGATGGAGCTGCCGGTCTTTTGCGCATGCGCAAAAACGGCGCCTATACAATTGGTCAGGACAAAAACAGCTGTGTTGTATACGGCATGCCTATGGAGGCACATAAGATCGGCGCTGTATGCCAACAGTGCCCTTTAAGTACCATTGGACAGACTGTGCTGGCCCGTGTATCCCTTCGTTAATATATTTAGAAATGAATGGATAAAAAATGAAAGGTGTAAATTCAAAGAACCAAAAGAAATATATGAATAAAACATTGAAGCAGTTCCGATTTGCGAAAAGGGTGATACAGCTGTCTATCACCGGTACGGTTTCAGTGATCACTGCCAGCCTGAGCTTTTATTTCTGCCCGGGCTTTTCTTCCCAGGTCGTAGATGAGGTCAGATCTGGCATTTACTTTGTACAGAATGCCAGCCACCGTAAATTTCAGGAGCTGGAAGACTTTTTTAAAAAACAGAACCAGACAGAACAGGAAGCACAACCAAGGACAGAGCTTTCAAAGGATACTTCCGGAACACAGGGAGTCCCAGATACATCTTCTGTCACCTCAAAGACCTCTCCGGTAATCCTTGGTAAAGCAGAAAACCTGGATATGGAGGCAAAACCGGGATCAGACGGCAATTCTTTAGATGCTGCCATCCTGGATACCTGTATGGGACCGATGTACTACTATAATCAGGGAGATACCCGCTGGAGCAGTTATCTCTACGGCGGTTCAGATCCCATGCTCCAGTATGGATGTGGTCCTACTGCTGCTGCCATGCTCATCTCCAGCTTCACAAATGGCGGAGAAGCCATTACCCCGGTAACTATCGCAGACTGGTCTGCTGCCAATGGCTATTATGCCCCCCAGAGCGGCTCCTATCACAGTCTGATCCCATCTGTCCTTACTGCCTATGGCTTTCAGGTAGAATCTGTAACAGACCATTCTCCCCAAAACGCAGCTTCCCTTCTTTCTTCCGGTCATATCCTGGTCGCCCTTATGGGTAAGGGAAGCCTGACACAAAACGGTCACTTTCTCCTGATCACAAAACTCCTTCCTGACGGAAATGTTTCTATCGCAGATCCTAACAGCTTTGATAACAGCACCTGCGAATGGGAGCTTCCTCTTCTCATGGAAGAGTTGAAAAAAGTCTATGACAGCGGTGCCCCGCTCTGGGCCGTTTCCATGGCTGCATCAAACTCTTCCCTCTCCTGAGGAAGGAGGATTCCCCTGAACATCCGCTCCAGGTCTTTTCTGCCCATCGCCATAGCCACCCGCAGAAGGATCACCTTGTCTTTTATATCTGAATAATCATAAATCTTCCCTAAAAACTGAACTACCTCTTCTGCGCCGACATTGCTCTCTGTAAAACAGTTGATCAGAGTCAGCAGCGCATTCATATCTTTGTGGTCAGTATTCAGTACGATCACACAATAGCGGACCGCTTTCTGGTAATCTCCCAGCTTCCTGCAGCCTTCTCCCAGACACTCATACATCTGGATCAGCATGGAAGTGGTAAAGATCCCCCTGTTCACTGTTCCATAGGTTTCCAGCTTTGCTATAGCCAGTTCATACATCTGTACCGCTTTTTCATATTGCCCCTTTCTCCAGTACCAGTCCCCCATAACACAGTCAAAATCAGGCTCTTTCGGAAGCTTTTCCACTGCTTCTTTGTAAATAGCTTCCACCTCGGCTTCCGGTTCCTTCAGGTACTGGGAGACCCTTAACAGGTTTGTATAGGTATAAGAACTTCGCTGATCATATACCCCCAGTTTTTCCGGCATGGCTGCCACCGCTTTTTTGTATGCATCCCTTGCTTCTTCATTTTTTCCGCCTGAAGAATAGGTATCTCCCAGATATCCAAGATAATCACAATTTTCAGGATCCTGCTTCAGGATCTCCAGGATAATGTTCAGATTCCTTTCAAATTTGGACTTATCCTTCTTCTCCTGTTCCTGGTAACCGGTATGGAGGAAAGCCAGCTGCTGTGTAGCATCTGTCAGATGCAGTCCGGATCTTCCTTTTCTGACCAGGTGTTCATGTATTTTTCCTACATAGCGCAGCTCCGGCCGGTTTACAAAGAATCGGATCATAGTACCGCCGTTTGTGATATTGTTATTTTCATCCAGATTTGCGATCCCTGTAAGAAGGCCGTCTACATCTTCTCCCACATATTCCAATATCTCCGGAATCTTCGCTGTTTCCTCCGGAGTAAAGCTTTCATCTGCATCAAGAAAGGCGATCCAGTCTCCTTTTGCCTGGTCAATGGCAAAATTTTTGGCAGCAGCAAAATCATTGATCCATGGGAAAAAAAATATCTTTGCCCCCATTTCCCTGGCAATCTCCACGGTACGGTCACTGCTGCCTGTATCTACTACGATCTGTTCACACATAATATCCTTCCCCCAGGAAAGGGCGCGGCGGATATTTTTTTCTTCATTTTTCACGATCATACACTGTGATATGGTTTTTTTCATCATCTGTTACCTTCTTTTTAAGTTCTAAAGGACATATTTAAAAAAAGAGGATCTGCGCAAAGCAGATCCCCTAAAAGATGCAGAATCAATTTCAAGATTACTGCAGCATGCTTAATACACCCTGAGGCATAGCGTTGGACTGGGAAAGCATAGACTGAGCAGCCTGTAAAAGAATGTTGTTCTTTGTATAAGCTGTGATCTCATCTGCCATATCTGTATCACGGATACGGCTTTCCGCAGAGGTAATGTTCTCAGAAGTAACCTTCAGGTTGTTTACCGTATGCTCCAGACGGTTCTGGGCAGCACCAAGCTGTGCACGGTAAGTAGATACTTTCTCAATTGCAGCATCTACAGATGCCATTGAATTGAATGCCTCAGTTGTGTTAGATACCTTAAGATCATTAACCTTTAATTCTTCAGCTGTCATATCCTTCTGTTCAACGGTCATTGCGTTGGTCGTATCTGCACTAGCACCGATAAAGAATGTAAGTGGGGTATCCTTCTTTGCAGGCTTTAAAGGTGTCTCACCGTTGAACTCTGTAGTAGTAGCGATACGAGTAATCTCTTTGTTCAGTGCATCAAGCTCAGCCTTGATGTTGCCTCTTGCAGTTGAGGTATAAGTACCGTTTGCTGCCTGGGTAGTCAGAGTCTTCATACGCTGAAGCATGGAGTGGGTCTCTGTCATAGCACCTTCTGCTGTCTGGATCAGACCAATTGCATCGTTTGCATTGTTTACAGCCTGGTTTAAACCATTGATCTGGGAACGCATGGTCTCGGAAATAGCCAGACCTGCTGCATCATCGCCTGCACGGTTGATCTTGTAACCGGAAGACAGCTTCTCTAAGTTTTTGCTCAGTGCGTTCTGGTTGATGCTTAAGTTTCTGTAAGAATTGATCGCTGCAATATTATGCTGGATTACCATAATGAATTCCTCCTTTTATAAAAGAAAATATGGCAGTGGACTCCTTTCCTCTGTCTTCTATTGTCCCAAGGGCCCTTTCTGGAACAGCAGAATTTTCTTTCCGTATATATATATCGTCTTATGTTAAAAAAACATAAGCCCGTTTTTCATTATTGCTTTCATTTTTATTTTAAAAGTTCAAGTATGGTCTGAGGGAGATTATTTGCATTTGTAAGCATCATATTAGAGGACTGTAGGATGATGTTACTGCTGGTATATTTTGTGATCTCCTCTGCCATATTGGTATCACGGATCTGGCTTTCTGCCGCCTGCATGTTTTCACTTGTAACACTTAAGTTATTGTGAGTATGCTCCAGATGCATATAAGCAGCTCCAAAGGATGCCCTGACTTTAGAAACAGCCTCTATCGCGTTTTCAATGTATCCCACAGATTCATGTCCCTTTTTTACATCGGAAAAATCTGTCTGATCCAGCTGTAGTTCCCTGCTTCCTATATAATAGCGTTCTACATCCAGAACTTCTCCAGCCTGAGTAGAACCGCCGATCTGGAGCGGGATCGTATCGTCCAGCTCTGGCGGCTGCCAAAGCGGTGGATCTGTATTTGTATTGGCATCTGCCCTGGAAAACAGGGAGATTTCTCCAAATTTAGTGGTTGAACCAATCCTGTCAATCTCCTCAAGGATATGGTCTTTTTCCATGTTCAAGGTTTCCCTGTCGGATTGATCGTAAGTTCCATTTGCAGATTTTAAAGCCAGAGTCTTCAGTCTCTGGAGCATGGAATGGACCTCTGTCAAAGCGCCATCTCCTACATTGGTAAGTCCGATGCCGTCATCAATGTTTCTCATCGCCTGGTTCAGGCTGTTGATCCTGCTGCGCATACCTTCCGAGATCGCCAGTCCAGCTGCATCATCTCCTGCACGGACAATCCTAAAGCCGGAAGACAGCTTTTCAAGGGACTTTTTCAGCTTTCCTGTTTCGATCCCCTGATTTCTGGCAGCATTTATGGATGCTATGTTATTCTGCACCTGCATGATGTTTCACCTTCCTTTGTATCTTCTATAAAGAATATCATCAAATAACCATTTGTTTTTATTATCGGCAAAATGCCTTATTTTATTGATATCAGGGTCAAAAGGCCGGAATTGCGGGAGTGCAAAGCACACAGCAATCCGGTATCTGTCTGTCAGATCAGCGTACCCGTATCCTTACCCATATTCATCATCATCTGAAGACGGAGGATCTGCACCATATTAGACCAGTCTTCCCCGGAAAGGTTCTCTCCCTTTCCTGCTGCCAGAAGTGTACCAAGGCTGCCGGCGCCGGACAGACCGGCATTTCCCGTAAAGCTGCCTAAAAGACTGCCTGCTGTCAGGCTGCTTCCTGTAAGGCCACTTCCTATAAGGCTGCTCACTGCTGTACTGCCGGATGTTTTACCATATGTTCCGGTGCTCACCGTACGTCCTGCCAGGATCGTATTGTTTCCCGTATAATCTGCCATGATCTTTTTTACATAATTCTGGGTTTCTTTATATGGTGGGATGCCTCCGTATTTGGTCACACTGCCCGGTCCAGCGTTATAGGCTGCCAACGCAAGGCTTACGTCTCCTCCGAACCGGTCCAGATTTTGTTTTAAGTATTTTGCCCCTCCAAGGATATTTTGTCTGGCATTGTAAGGATCGCTTACTCCAAGAGAACGGGCTGTTCCCGGCATCAGCTGCATCACGCCCATAGCCCCTGCTTTGGATACAGCCTTTGGATTAAACCCTGACTCCGCCTTTGCCACCGCCCTGAGAAGTTTAGAAGGGATCTGATATAAAGCAGAAGCTTCTTCGAAAATAGAATCCATATCTTCTTTTATGGTATTCAGCCCATTTTTCAGTATCCCCTGAAATTCCTGGACCGGTGTTGTCTTTTGTGTCTGATCTGCTGCCTGTGCAGCTAACTTTACTCCATCTCCTGTTATCGGTGCTAAACTCATATTTTTTACTCCTTTCGGCCTGCGCCGTCTGCTCCAAGGTACCAGCCATCCTGAGAACAGTTTACTGCCATAGATCCATCGTTATTTAGATAATACCAGATATTTTTATCATACAGCCAACCGGTCTTCATATCCCCATCCGGGTTTAAGTAATACCATTTTCCGTTTCCTGTGTCCACCCATCCGGTCTTCATACATCCATTTCCGTCAAAATAATACCATTTTCCACCATACGGGAACCAGCCCCTGGTACGGTTTCCTTCAGCATTAAAGTAATACCATATACCTCCCACCAGCTTCCAGGTATTGACTGCCAGAGTCCCATCCGGCATAACAAAGTTGTCTCCCTTTAGAGAACCTGCTATGCCGGGACCAGTACTGCTGCTCTGGGAAGTTGCTGCATGTTTTTTTTCTTTCTCCTCTTCCTCACTGTCATCTACATCCTGTTCCTTTGATGTAATAAATTCCCCTTCTTTTAAGTATTTTTTCTGTTCTGCCGTAACCGGGACCGCTTTTACCTGATAATAGTAGATCTTGTCCGGATCTGTCATGTACTCCTTTAAGCTGACAGAGTTATCTGTAACTGTCATCCGTTTTACCACTTTATCATTTCCATATAAAGTCAGGGTATAGCCCGGAGCATAGTCTACCTTCTTCCACACTGCCTTTTCTGAGTCAAGTGAGCTCCAGCCTGCTAAAGCTGTGTCACCCAGAACAGTGACCGGCGTATAGTCCACTTTTACCTGCATGGTGGTATTATCCAGGGCTTTCGCCGATACAAAATCCGCCCCGGTCACACGGCATTTGGATCGTCCAAGGGACACAGGAAAATACTTTCCCTGTGCAGCATCCACAGTGATCTCCATCCGTACCTTTTTACCAGGTTTCCAGTTTTCATATTCTGTTTTGTAATAAATATCCCCAATGGATACCCCTGATCCGTTGATGGTGATCTGGGGCTGTGGTATTTCCTCCGGATCTCCATAAGTGGTGTTAAATTTAATACTCATGGTCTCGATGATGCTGCTGTCTGCCCCATAAGCTGTATACACTGTATACATATGAAAGATTCCCCCTGGCACAGACTGTAAGCTTCCTGTGCTAAGCAGCAGTCCTGTTCCGGCACAAAGGAGTATTTTTCTGATCATTTTCATATCCATTCCTCACATATCTTTACCTGTACCAGATTCCGTCCTCATTAACATAGAATCCATTGATATACTGGTTTTTTGCCATTTCACCTGAATCCGGCCAGAAATAATACCAATTCCCGTCAACCTGATACCAGCCGGTAGCCATAACTCCGTCAGCATCCAGGAAATAAGTTTTCCCTTCACGGATCAGCCAGCCGGTAAACATGGCTCCCTGAAGGCTGTTGTCCAGTGTGTTTAAATAATACCAGGAACCATTCTGTTCCAGCCAGCCGGTATATAAGGAGCCGTCTTCTCTGAAAAAGTAATAATCCGCCCCTATGATCTTCCAGCCTCCATAAGCCATGGTTCCCTGTATATGCCCATTTTCCGTAAATGGCCAGAAATAATACCACTGACCATTGATCTTTGCCCATCCGGCCGCCATTTCCCCAGTATCATACAGGTAATACCAGTCATTTGCTGGCTTCTGCCAGCCGGTGAGCATCGTGCCATTGACATCAAAATAATACCAGTATCCGTTGACCGACTGCCATGCACCACGGCATATAGAGCCATCCGGAAATCTGTAATTCCATATATTGTCTTTTTTTACCCAGCCTACTGTATCTGTGGTTCCGGACTTTGCCGAAGGATTTTTTGTCTGCTGGCCTTTACCATCTGATACATACCGGTCTGTAATGGAAAGCTCCCCGGATTCTATCCATTCACTTTTTCCACCATATTTTTTTTGTGAATCCGTTCCCGGTACCGTGCGCACCTTAAAGGTATACTCTCCTGTTTTTGTCATATATGGATAAAAATTATACTGGACTGCACTGGTCTGGGAGACGCTGTAAACTTTCGATTTTCCTCTGTAAAGCTGTACCTCGTAATAACCGGAGGTGTTATCCGGCTTTTCCCATTTAGCCTGTCCCAGGCTTTTTTCATTCCACCAGGCATCTTCCGGAGCAGCATAGTCTCCTTTGATCCCGTTTATCCGCAGGGTAACTACAAGATCATCCCCGTCTCTCCTGGCAGACACAAAGGTTCCCCCGCTGATCTTTACATTGGCTTTTTTATAGCTGGAAACAAAATAATCTTCGCTGACATCTTCCGGTTCCAGGGTGACTTTCATCTGAGGTTCTTCAGAAGCCTTCAGTTCATTGGAGCTTTTGTCTGTCCATTCTGCCTCGGAAACGCTGTATTTACTTCCGCCTGCATCTACTGCTACTTCCCCATCTGAAACCGTGGTCGTTTCCAATTTTATATCCGGAAGCTTGCTGCCTGCTTCCAGCTTGGATGTAACACGGATATTTACTGTTTTTATCTCTTTTGCTGCTGCAAACGCATCTATCTTTCCCCATTGGAACAGCAAAACTCCTGAAAGGAGGAGCAGAAGCATTTTATGTCTGTGTCTGAACTTTCTGTCAGGTATTTTCGGATTTTGTTTCATTCTCTTTTTCCTCCGATGACGGCACATATCCTAAAAAATAAATGTAGATTTCTATGATCGCCTGATATAATTCTTCCGGCACAGCCGCTCCCAGCTGTAATCTGCTTAAAAGAGTTGCAAGGGAATCATCCTCATAAACAGGAACTCCTGACTTTCTGGCTGCTTCTGTGATCTTTTCTGCCATATATCCCATTCCAGAAGCAACGATCACCGGGGCGCTGTCCTTTTCCGGTGAATATTGAAGTGCAACTGCTTTTTGTTCTAATAACCGCTCAAACGCTGACATTGATTCCATTCTCCTTTTTTCTAATCTTTGGGAAAACATCCAGAAGACGGTAATGAGCTTTTCTTTCCTGTACCTGCATCATTTTCACGCGCATCCCGTTTCTGGCACATATTTCCTGAAGCTTTGCCTGTATCTCTCCGGCACCGGCAGAAAGATTTTTAGGAATTCCCAATTCCATGGATATTTTATGATCCTGGAGATCTGCCAGAAGCTGGAAATCTCCCACCCCCCTGATCTCAAAGTCCACCAGAAGGCGTATTTTCCTGCCTCCATCTTTCTCTTCTTCTTTTTTCTCTGCATCCGGATCGATCCAAAATTCAGATACAGCTTCTTTTCCCTGATATTGAAAAGGAAGGATAAAATGATTGACAGGCATATATACGCTTTCGTTTACCAGCATCCCACGCATCAGCTGGTAAAAATCCTGTACCTGTTCCAGCCCGGCTTCTCCTTTTGCTCCTCTTTCCACAAGTGCGCCAAAGATATCTCCATAAATATTTCCTTTTTTTCCTTCTGAACCGGTAAGTACAGCATACAGTTCTTCAGGCTCTGTTTCAAAAAAACGTTTAAAATCCCTATTAGCTGCCATTTGTTCAAAAAGGCTCCTGAGAAGGACACTGCTTCCGTTTTCATAACGTGCCCCATAAAGGATCAGCTGGATCACGCTGCTTCTTACACTGCCATAATCATGGGTACGGGAAATATATTTTGAAAGAAAGGGAACCAGCTTCTGAAACAGAACCTGGGCATTTTCTTTCGTTTCCCCATTTTCTGCCTTCCAGTCCAGCTGATCCAGAATTGATGCATATTCCTGTCTTGCAGAGGTGTAAAGCATTCCTTTTATTTCATCTGTCAGTTCCTGCATCTGCCCTAAAAGATGCTCACCGCTGGAATAATTATTGAATACCTGAAGGAATTTAAGGGCTGTTTCCTGCAGGCCTCTGTTTCCTTCCTGCTGCAAAAGATTTCTCAGGTTTTCAAAGAAAGTACCGGAAAATTTAGTCTGTCCCTGCATTTTTAAAAAATCCAACAGCTGGCCAGGATCTTCAAACCTGGCAGAATCCAGCAGCTGCTGCACCATTTTTCCCAGGTCTTCATCACCTTTAGCGATAAAGGCTCCATCCCGGAACAGGATCCGGCCCAGGGAATCCTTTATTTCATTTTCCTGCCCCAGCTTCTGAAGAAAGTCAGTATAATTTCCATTATAATTGCGGATGCTGAAGCCACTTTCATTTTCCTGGTCACCAGCGGTACCGCTTTTCTGTCCATCTGCCCGCACTACACGAGATGGGTCAGAAGGATTCTGGATCTGGGAACTGTTCAGCGCGCTTTGCTGCTCCTGGCCTGTATGGACATTTCTATTATCTATATATGTAGAAGGATCTGTTACCTGTAATATATTAGACATGTTTTATTCCTTTTCTTGATTCTATATATTATAATAGTATGATTTTATCCTGCATACTTCCATATGCATATTTAGTCGTCGTTTTCCCGTTTTTTATAATTATTATTTTTCTTATATTTTCAAGAAAAAAGGCGATAATTTACATAGATTCAGTAAGCATGTGAAAATCACAGGATACTTTTGTGGTCCTGCCGTTTTATTTTAAGGTGAGGAGTAATTGTATGAAAATTCAAGATTCTATCCAGGAGCAAATACACATGGAACATGTATCAATGAGACAATGCAATATTGCTTTGTCTGATAATATTTCTGCAAAACCGGCTGATCTTGACCGGGCCAGTTTTGAATACACCGAAGGTATTTCGGCTGATGAAACACTTTTTGCACGATCTCTGGCTCACAGCATTACAGAAGATGTCTGCCGCGAGAAAGGCGTTTCCGTTGACAAGGTTGCCCAATTAAAAAAACAGGTTGAGGAAGGAACCTACGAACCGGATCCCATGGCCATTGCAAGGGCCATGTATAATCTATGAGGGCGCCTGAAAGCCTGATCCCGGTATTAGAACAGCTGTGTACTGTATTAGAACAGCTATGCCAGGTTGAGGCTGATAAACTAACCGTTATTTCAGCTGATCATCCCGATCAGCTGGAATCTCTTTTAAATGATGAAAACATGCTTTTGCTGCAGCTGCGCGGACTAGATAAAAAACGGAGTGATCTTCTTCGCAGGTCGGGTCTTGAGGGTCTTACTTTCCGCCAGATCTTGATGCAGGAGGACAGCGAGGAGGCTGTGGCACTTCTCTCTCCGATCTTGGAACGGTTATCCAGCCAGGCTGAAAAGCTGAAAAAAGTAAAAGGCGGCACAGACCGTCTGATCCGGATCCGCATGAAGCAGTTAGAACAGCGCCTTTCCGGTGCGAAGCAGAGCGATCCTCATGTTTATGACAAATATGTCTGATAAAACTGTGGGGACTGCAGGATACTTATATTTTGGAGGTAATAATATTTTATGGTAAGAGCAACTTTTTCCGGTTTTAATACCGCTCTGTCCGCTCTCCAGGCCAACCAGAAACGTCTGGATATTACAGGACAGAATTTATCAAATATGAATACTGCCGGATATACCAGGCAGCAGTTAGAGGCATCCAGCCTTAATTATACTAATCCTGTTTCCCATTATTCTAATGGGAATGAAACTGCAGTAGGCTTTGGGGTAAGCATGGACCGGGTCTCACAGATCAGAGATCCTTATCTGGATATCCAATACCGCAGCCAGTCTGCTGACTGCAGCTATACCAATCGTTTACAGACTGCCCTTAATTCCCTGTCAAAGGTACTGGATGAAACAACCATTTCCGGCATCCGTAAGGCATTTGATGATGTCCAGTCTACCCTTACAAGCATGCAGGATCCTGCAAAAGTGGCTGATCCCATCTATGAAAGTGAGCTGCGCTCTAAAATGCAGTCTGTATGTAATCTTTTTAACCAGGCATCCAGACAGATCTCACAGGCTGAACAGAATGAATTTCAAAGGCTCACAGGGGAAGGCAGCAGTGAACAGGGCGATGTGCAGAAGATCAATGACATTCTCCGCCAGATCGGTGACCTGAACGTGCAGATCAAACGTAACCAGGTTGCCGGTCATCCTTCCCTGGAACTGCAGGATGAACGAAATCTTCTTCTGGATGAGCTTTCCGGTTATATTCCTATTGAAACCAGATATTACAAGGATGATGCCCATTCCGGGAATAACGCCTATGATCATGATGCAAATGGTGCTGTGATCGGCAAAAAGGACTGGCCTGATGACCTGGAAGTGAGCATGAATTATATTGATACCAAGGGAAAGAGCCAGAAGCTGATCCTGGTAAATGGATCTGACCTTGGTACTGATGGTCTCACAAAAAACTACGGTCAGTTAAGTGTGTTAAAAGGCGATCACCAGACAACTGCTTCTGTTTCTGATCCTGCAAACATTTCCATCAAGTTTGAAAAAGCCCCCAGCTATAAAGTGAATGGACAGGCTGCAAATGATATATACGCAGAGTTAAAAGGCATCCATTTTGAAGGCGGCTCTCTTCAGGCAAGCCTGGATATGCTCCAGAAAACAGGTACCGGCAATGTGATAAAGGGATCTACTGCTGTGGATGATGTCCGTGGATACCAGTATTACTCAGAAAAACTGGATCACTTAGCTTTAACTTTCGCAGAATCCATGAATAACATCAACAATGGCAACAAAAACCCCAAGGACCAGAATCTTTTATCTAATTCCACAGATGACTCCACAACTGGTATAACAGCCGGAAATATCGGTATCAGCAAAGGCTGGACCAGTGGAACGGTCCATATTTCTACAAACGGCACTAACCGCACAGATACAGTCCTTGATATGATCGCAGCTATGAAGGATACCAAAAAATTGAATGGAAAGACATTTGCTGATTATATGAATAACCTTTCCACCCAGCTGGCATCTGATTCCAGTTCCAACCAGACTGCATTAAAGACGGGCACAACTGTTTTAAACAGTATCCAGGACTCCAGAGAATCTCTTTCCGGTGTCAGCCTGGATGAAGAAGCAACCAATATGATGGCCTACGTTTCAGCCTATAATGCTGCTTCCCGTCTGATGACTGCCCTTGATGAGGTGTTAAATACACTGATCAACAATACCGGTGCATAAATATAAGGAGGATTAATAAATTATGAGAGTTGTACGTTCATCTGTTTACCGCAGGTATACTTCTTCTTTAAATGATCTTCAAAGCAATCTGAACAAAAGCATGAACAAGGTTTCTACCGGCGCTGCTTATGAAACAGCTGCTGATAATCCTCTTGCTTATTATCAGGGAAAGAAAATGGATCATTTATATCAGGATGCAAAGAGTAAAAGTTCTATTTTAGGTGATATTAAAAACCGTCTGTACCAACAGGAGCAGGGCGCAAGGGATATCCAGAAGACTTTAAGCAACAGTAAGACTTCTATGCAGTATGTGCTGGATTCCTCCCATAACAGCTCAAAAACTTCTGTCCAGACAAAAAGAGATGCTCTTCTTCAGGATGTGCAGAGCATTGTCAGCAATCTGAACAGCCAGTATCAGGATTTTTATATTTACGGCGGAAATGATATTACAACAGCTCCGTTTTCTTTAAGCGGAGATGGAAAAACCCTTACTTATACCCATGAGTATTCAGACGGTACCAAAAAGACGGTCAATATGACCATGGCTTATGATAAAGATAAAAATACTTACAGTTATAATTTAAGCGATGATGACCTGAACAACCTTGTGACAGCTATGAGAGAACAAGGCCGGGTAGATATCGGTTATGGCGATATTTCCAACCGCCAGTCTCTTTTAGATACCTATACCGGAGGACTTAATATGCTAACGGGGCTTACCTCGGATTCTTTAAATGCCATGTCTGATGATGATGCAAAGAAGGCGATCAAAACTGCCCTGGAAACCACTCCTGTGGCACTTCTCAGCCGTTCGGTTATGGCCTGTGATAATTATATCAATGATACTACGACCATTGATCAATTTACAGATACTATGGGCAGTGTACTTAAAGATGCAGCTAATACAGAGCATACTATCAGCACCGTTTACAGCGACCTTGGCAATAAATATTCCCTGGTAGAAACTACAAAAACCCGTCTTGATACTTTAAGCGACAACCTGACAGAGGAATACAAAGACATTCTCGGAGCTGATCCTGTCTCTTATACACATCTCCGAGCCCACGAGACGGAGCTACATCTCG
>UQJF01000028.1 GCA_900541315.1 uncultured Clostridium sp.
AGATGGAAATTCAGGCAAGTCATTATGCGAAATGTGAATGATACAGTACACTAGTGCATGGAAGACTGTGAGAGGACATGGAAGATAAAATGGAGGATATAGGAATGAGAAAAGAAAATAATAGCTGTATTTTAAAGGAATTTGCGGCAGATGAGATGGGTGTGGGGGTTATAGAATTAGTATTGATCCTGGTTGTTTTGATAGGATTGACAATTGTGTTCAAAAAACAAATCAATACTTTGCTTGAAAATATCTTTAAGCAGATTAATACAAAAACCAAGGAAGTTTATTAATACAGAAATGTTTTCACATGGAAATCATTTACATAAGGACAAAAAAGGAGAAGTGACGGTATTCCTTGCAATGATCCTGGTAATGTTGATGACACTCCTTCTGGTCATGGCAGAATCAGCCCGGACAGCGGGAGAACGGCTGTATCTGCGCATGGCGGTGGATTCTTCCATGGACTCCCTTATGGCCCAGTACCACAGAAAATTGTGGCAGAAGTACCGGATCCTGGGGCTGGAAGCGGACAGCAAAGAGCTTTTGGAGGAAGAATTAAAAGCTTTTTTAGATCCATATATGCAGGCAGAAAACTGGTATCCTCTGAAAACAGAAGAGGCAGTTGTAAAAGATATGGCAGCTCTTACAGAAGGGAAGGGAAGCTGTATGGAGCGGGAGATACTGGAATATATGAAATATGGCCTGGTGGGCGTATTATGGGATGCCATGACGGAAGGAGAAGCAAAAGAAGCTTTAGAAGGGATAAAAAATGCATCTGGTGTCAATCACGTATCCGGTCTTTATGAAGAACATTGCAAAGAAGCAGTTGCCTTAGAAAAAGCCCTTGAAAAGCTGAATGGAAAGCTGGAGCAGCAGAAAATGGACTGGGAGGCGGGAATCAGCTGCCTGAAATCTCTGGATGGAAGGGGCATGGTAAAAAAATGCCGGTCTGTGATCAAAAGCCTGCAGGCAGTACCTGCTCTGGTGGAAGCTTACGAAAAGCAGGCTGACCGTCTGGAACGGGCATTAAGTGAAAGCAGGGAAAACTTTGAGACAGAAGAAGATCTTGAAGGTAATTCCAGGCAGCTGTTAAACGAACAGATCCGGTCTTATGAAACCTATATTTCCCAGGATGGAGAGCGAAGAGGGCAGATCCGAAGTCTTACAGAAAGAAGCCGGGAAAATATTTCCTTTATGGAAGGTCTTATAAAAGAAGCTGAAGATGTGATCCGCTATATTGATGACTGGGAGCCTTCTGATGAAGAGGATGAACTGGACGAAGAAGAACTGTGGGAGCCGGTGATCCGTCATATGACGGGATATCCGGTACTGGCTTTAGATGTCTCTTTTGGAGTAAAGGACAAAGAAAAAGAAGGCTGGCTGGAGCGGATCAGATCCCTGACCGGAAAGGGTATTTTAAAGCTGGTGTTGCCAGAAGACAGTAAGATTTCTGGCGGAAAGCCAGATCTGTCCCAGGCACCTTCTACGCTTTCAGGACGGGGAACAGAGCATTTTACCGGTGTCTCAGGTCTTGTGGACCGTTTGATGGTGGCTGAATACGGAGTCCGCTATTTTCCTCATTTTCAAAAGAAAATGGAGAATGGGGCTATTTATGAGATGGAATACGTCTTATATGGAAAAAAGACAGATAAGGAAAATCTGGAAGCATCGGTTTTAAGGCTGGTTACTGTAAGACAGGGGTTAAATCTGATCCATATCTTATCAGATGGGCAAAAACGACAGGAAGCAGAGGTTCTTGCAGCATCTATTACAGGAGGTATGGGACTTCTTCCGCTTACAGCAGTGGTAACGTTCTTTGTGATGGGGATGTGGGCACTGGCAGAAGCATTTGTAGATGTGCGCTGCCTGCTTAATGGAGGAAAAGTACCTCTTGTGAAGGCGGTCTCAGACTGGCAGTTAAGTCTGGAAGGCGTTTTGAAAATAGGAGCAGAAGGAAAACTGCCTGATCTTGGGGAGAATATCACTGTTTGGGGTAATGAAACTGCAGATGAAAGCAGATCCGGCAGTAAAAAAGGACTGGATCTGACAGGCTACCTCAGGATGTTTTTATTTGTCAGTTATGGAAGTGAGCCTCTTTTCCGGATGATGGATATGATGCAGATGAACATAAGAAAAGAACAGCCGGATTTCCTGCTGGAAAAGTGTGTCTGTATGGTGGATGCAGAAGCCGGATTTTGTGGAAAACCAGTATTTTTTTCATCTGGACCGTGGAAAACTTTAAGAAAAACCCGATTTTCAGTTAGTGGAAATTATTTTACTAAGCCTTGAAAGGAGGCCTGTGATGATGCTCTTTTTTCGGAATTGTATTCAATCCAAATCTCTAACACGACACTCCAATCCCAGATATTTAAAAAAAATTTGTGCACCTCTCCAAGTACAAATCTGCAAAATTCAAATTTATCTTAAGAAAAAAGAATCCGGAAAAAGAGCATTATCATGGGTCTCCTTCAAAGGAAGCCTTACCCTGGAGGCAGCTCTTTGCTTTCCGCTAATGGTATTTTTCTGTGTAACGCTGCTTATGCCTATGGTGTTAATGGACCGGCAGAGGCAGATCCAGGCGGTGGCAGAGGCTGTGGGAGAAGAAATCAGCCGGTATGCTTATGCAGCCTATTTATATGAAAACGAAAAAAAGGAAGAAATAGATGCCGGCCGGTCAGAGGAAGGGGCAGACAGCGTACTCATTGAAAAGGCTACAGCCATCTATGCGGCAGCTGCGGTAAAAGGAAAGATACCGGAAAAATGGGTACGGGATCTGGATTTTTACGGAACACGGATAACAGAAGATGAAAAGATACAGATTGTAATGCATTATAAGATGCCATTGCCATTTTCAGTGTTTGGGATAAACAGCGTATCTGTAGAAAACATATGTAGCCGAAGATTGTGGACAGGAGCAGATGGGAACAGAAACAGGAAAAATATATTGAATGGGGAAAAAGAAGAGATTATGGTGTATATAGGAAGATCCTCTACCAGATATCACAGACAGAGAAACTGTCATTATCTGTTTCATGATCTAAAAAAGGTATCAGCAGAGGATGTAACCGGGCTTCGCAGTCAGGAAGGAAAGAAATATAAGCCTTGTGCATCCTGTAAAAACAGAGGAACAGACGCATATGTTTATGTGCTTCCTTATGGGGAAAGCTATCATGCCAGAGAGGACTGCACCTCTCTCAGCGCTTATGTACAGGAAGTGCCCTTAAGCCAGGTGGAATATATGGGTGGATGTTCGTATTGCAGCCAATAGAGGTAATTTTGGCATGTTCCCACAAAATAAGTCGTAAAGGCAGATACAGGAAAGCTTCTGAAAGGATATTGACGGAAAAAGGAGAAGAAAAAGTGGATGTTACTTTGTATATAAAAGCAGGTTTTCGCATAGGATTTTTATTATTTTTACTATCTGCTGCCTGGCAGGATCTGAGAAAGAAAAGCATCCGGGCATCTACTTTTTACATCTGGGGAATGATGGGACTGATGTTTCGGGGTATACAGATCCTTTACAGACTGCAGCAGATGGTTTGCGAAGAAACAGGAAAAAGCGGGGAAGAGATATTCTGGTCTATGGCAGTCCTGGTTTTGGAACTGTTCCTTGATCTGTTTCCGGGACTGCTTCTTTTAGGAATATCTGTAGTCACCGAAGAAGCCATGGGAAAAGGAGATGGCTGGTTTTTTCTGGTTTCAGGCCTGTTTTTAGGATTTTGGAAAAATGTATTTTTACTTACAGGAGGCCTGTTCTTGTGTTTTCCGGTAGCAGTATGGCTGATGATAGGCAGGTGGGGAAAAAATACCGGAATAAAGCTGCCGTTGCTGCCATTTATGTTTCCGGTGGGACTGGGGGTGCTGTTTTTGTGAGAAAACAGGGAAGTATTACAGTAGAAGCAGCCTGTGTTATGGCGGTTGTTTTATTTTCCCTGGCAGCGCTTATAGAAAATGCCGGACGGATCCATGATGAGACAATATCAGCTATGGTACTTCATGAGGCAGTGGAAAAATGCCGCCACGAAAGGGAAATAAGTGTCCGGGATGTGGAGCTGTTTTTCAAAGAACATAAGGGGCTGCGGCTGCGATTTACAGATTTTGGCATTTCCATAAAGGAAAAGGGGGAAAAGAGAACAGGAATAGCTATGGGTGGAAATTGGAGTAAACAGATAGAAATGACTGCATTCCGGCCGGAAGCCTTCCTGAGAAAAGTGACTCTTATAGCCGGGGGAGACAAATGAAAATTGAATATATGCGTGAAATGAAGCGCAGCTATATGACGGTAAAAATGGAAGACTGGGAAATAGCAGAAAGCTATGAAAGGGGAATGCTGTCCAGAAACCAGATTCCCGGTCTTTTAAAAATGAAGATCAAATATACAGATGGAATTCCCTGGTATTGTTATGATATCACTTCCCGTCAGCCTGTCAGCCGGTTATTTGAAAGTCAGCCAGCAGATGAAAAACAGGTAAGAAGCTTTTTTTGCCAGTTGTATGAAACACTGGACCGGATGGAGGCCTATCTTTTAGGGGATGGAGGGATCCTTTTAGACCCGGATCTGGTCTATGTGGATCCGGAGGGATTTAAAACCGGTTTTTGTGTGATACCAGGGAGAAAAGAGGACTTTAACAGTCAGCTTTCTTTATTTATCCAGTATCTTATGAAGCATATTGATCACAAAGACAGGGAATGTGTAGTCCTTACTTATGGGCTTTACCAGACCTGTATGAAGGAAAATTACAGTCTGGAGGATATGATGAGGATACTGGCAGAAAAAATGCCGGAGAAACGATCAGATCTGGTACAGGAAGAAGAAACAGTAAGAAATTTCAGAATAACAAAAGGAGAGGAAACTGACCGGAATTTCAGGGATTTCAGGGAAAACAGTGAAGATATCCGGGAATGGAAGGGGAAAGAGGAAACAGAGGAACAGGAAAAGCTGGAAATATCAGGATCGTATCAGAAAAGCAGTGTCCGGAGATTGGTTAAAAAGCTGTTTTTCCTGCTGGTATTCCTGGTTACAGTCATAGGAGGAACCTGGTTTTTATATGGAGCAGAAATTCTGGCACAGTTTTGGATCTACGAGGCTTTTGTAGGAGGTATACTGGCAGTTATCCTTATCCTGAGCCATTTTATTTTTGAAAAAGTGGGAAAACATGGAAAACTTAAGGCTGAAGAAGTGGAAACAGAAGATCCATGGAGAGTTTTTTACGAAGACCCGGAAGAGCAGACCGCGGCTTATGATATTTGCGATAATAAAGACCCGGAAGAGCGGATATGCCCGGCACAAGTATCTGGACTAAAGGCACAGGTCAGAGCAGAAAATATAAAAGAAGCAGAAGAATTTCAGACCATGCTCCTTACGCCGAAAGAGAAGCCGGACCATATACTTGTGTCTGCGAAGCCTGAAAACGGAGATATCCCTGTTGGATATGTGCCTTTTGTAATAGGAAAACATACAGGATTGGCGGATCATATACTGGATAAGCCTACAGTGAGCCGTTTTCATGTGCGGATCATGGAAAAAGGAGGGGATTATTTCCTTACAGATCTGAATTCTACGAATGGTACAAAAGTCAATGGAAAGCTGCTGGCGGCCAATGAGGAGATCCTGTTAAAAGAAGGAGATGAAGTGCAGATTGCAGAAGAAAAGTATTTCTGGAAATAGAAACCGGCATAATGCGGCAGGAGGTGACAAAAACAGACACGGCGAGGGGACGGTTTCTTGGAGATATTGCAGAAATACGCTTAACAATGGAAAAAAATTATGCTAGTATTATAAACAAGAAAAGCGCTTATCGGCACAGAAGAGGAGGAATTAGAAATGGCAGAAGACAATTGTATTTTTTGTAAGATTGCAAGGGGGGTGATTCCTTCAACGACCGTATATGAAGACGAGGACTTCCGTGTGATCCTGGATCTGGGACCGGCATCAAAGGGACATTCATTGATCCTGCCTAAAAAGCACTTTGCTAATGTATGCGAGCTGGATAAAGAAACAGCGGCAAAGGTGCTTCCACTGGGAGCGAAGATAGGAGCTGCTATGAAAAAAGGATTAGGCTGCGCCGGATTTAATCTGGTTCAGAATAATGGGGAAGCAGCAGGACAGACTGTAATGCATTTTCATATGCATGTGATCCCCCGTTATGAAGGCGGTCCAAAGGAAATCGCCAATTGGACACCAGGTTCAGCAACGGCAGAAGAATTGACGGAAGCAGCAGAGAAGATCAAAGGTTGTCTGTAGTCATTTATGATCAAACGGATGGATGAAGAGGCAAAAGCCCGTTTTGAGGAAATGTATCTGACCTATCAGGATACGTTAAGACGTCTGGCTTATGCTTATGATATACCAGTGGATGATATTGACGATATCATTCAGGATACATTTGTTTCCTATGCAAGATATGATTATTCCCTGGACCAGCCGGAAATGGGAAAGAAGCTCTTGCTTGGCAAAATCCTGAAAAACCGCTGTATGGATTATCACAGACAGAAAAAGAGACGGATCTGTGAAAATCTGGAAGGAGAAGAATTTGCTGCAGAAGAATACAGAATGCAGGCAGGCCAGCCCGGGTTGGTAGATATTTTCTCTGGAAAAGAGCGGTGTAAAGCGATTTTGGATGAGGTGGACCGGATGCCGGAAAAATGGCAGAAGGTTGCCGAGTTGAAATTAATAGAAGGACGGCCGACCAGTGAAGTATGTGATCAGCTTTCTATTTCAGAAAAAGCCTGTTATTCACGGGTCAGCCGTATCAGAAAGTACATAGAATCTCTTTTGAAACGGGAAGACTGGCCATAAGATTGGACAAGTCCTCATATTAAAAAAGAAATTTTGTTACTGGTCATGGAGTACATGACCAGTGATGAGCTGGTTTAAGAATGGGAAACGCAGGATTCGATCAGACCGGTAATGGTTTCTACCGCATTGCTGAGACTGCTTTTTTCCATAGTGTTTATATAAGCTTCCCTGTTTTTATAAAGATCAAAAACAGCAGTGCTTAAAGTTTCATCGGAAAGGTCTTCTTCCTTTAAGACTTTGCTGAAGCCCTGACGTGCAAAAGAATCTGCGTTTAAGATCTGGTCTCCGCGGCTGGCAGCAGCAGAAAGCGGGATCAGAAGATTCGGTTTGCGAAGAGCCAGGAGTTCGCAGATGGAGTTAGCTCCGGCACGGGAAATGACCACATCAGCAGCTGCAAACAGATGCTTTAAAGGTGCATCTACGTATTCATACTGTACATATCCTTCGGTACTGATTAGGCTTTCATCCAGATTGCCTTTTCCGCAGATATGTATTATCTGGAATGTGTTTAAAAGCTGTGGAAGGATCTTTCGCACTGCAGTATTTACAGCAACAGATCCAAGGCTTCCGCCGATGATCAGAAGGACAGGCCTGTTTTCGTCTAAATGAGCGTAGGACAGACCAGCACTGCGGTCTCCTTCTAAAAGCTCTGCACGGATCGGAGAACCTGTGAGGACAGCCTTGTCTTTAGGGAGATATTTAAGAGTCTCCGGGAAGTTGCAGCATACCTTAGCGGCAGATGGAATGCAGATCTTGTTTGCAAGACCAGGAGTCATATCTGATTCATGGATGATAACAGGGATCTTATAATGTTTTGCAGCCAGTACAACTGGTACAGCAACGAAACCGCCCTTGGAGAATACAACATCTGGTTTATAACGCTTCATAAGGTGAAGTGCCTCAAAATAGCCCTTTGCAACACGGAACGGATCAGAAAAATTCTTCAGATCAAAGTATCGGCGCAGTTTACCGGAAGAGATGCCGTCATAAGGAATACCGGCTCCTTCGATCAGCTTGCGTTCAATACCCTGATAAGAACCGATATAACGGATTTCATAACCTGCCTTCTTTAAAGAAGGGAGAAGTGCAAGATTGGGAGTAACATGACCGGCAGTACCGCCGCCGGTTAAAATGATTTTTTTCATAAAAACCTCCTGAAGGAAAAACGTCTACTAATATAGTAAGCATTAACTGTGAAAAGTCAACCCTAAACCGAGTGGGAACTTTAGGGTATCTGGCAATTGAGGTGTAAAGTGGGAAAAGCAGGAAAACTGGACTTGGAAATGAAGGAAATTTTAAGAAGTTTTGAAAAGGCAGAGAAAGACACCAGCAGTCTGCCCTTAAATCCGCCTCCAGCTGATGAATTTGACCGCATCTGGACCAGGATCCAGGCAGAACGGGAACTGATCCCAGATTCTGTTCCAACCGTAAAACCCCGCAGACGCTGCATAAATAAGATATTTGCAGTTGGTGTAGCAGCAGCGGTGCTGACAGTTGGCGGATGTTTTGTAGCAATGGGAACGAAATCTTATTTTTATCGGGATGGGAGAAGAGTTAGTAATGGAGTTGTGTATAATAATGATTCCAATGCATTGTCGGTTAGGGATGAGGAAGAGGCCTATGCAAAGATTGCGCAGGAATTAGGAATGCAAACTTTGAAATTAGGATACATGCCAGAAGAGATGTATTTTCAAAGTGTAGTGATAGAAGATGGATACGGAAAGCTGCAATATAAATATAAAAATAGCCAAGTTTCATTTATCCAAGCAAAAGCGAATTCAAGTACATCCATGGTGCATTCTTCTGATACAAATGTAATGGATGAAGTGAAAAATCAAGCCTTACATTTGAATTTTGAAATTTATGGTGAAGCTATAAATGGAAATGGAATGCGGTATGAAACGTATTTTACTTACAAAGGAGTCTATTACCATTTGTTTGGAGAATTACCAAAGAAAGAGTTTGAGGAGATGTTAAAGAAAATTCATTTGTAGAAGATAGGAGATTATATGAAAAAACTATTACGTTTAGCAATGTGCTGTCTGGTAGCAGTTAATGTACTTGCGGTACCTGCATTTGCAGGGGTACCATCACCGGCAAATTATACATCTGTAGAGCAGAAATCTGATTTATGTGATAAGTCTGTATCTTATGATATAGATGTTGCCAGACCAGTCGCCAGACGAGGAAATTTCTTTATATCGGCAGATGTTGCAATAAAGGATGGAGGAAATGGAAATATTATTGCAACAGGTCATGCGTATTTAGCTAAGCCGGTAACAGAATTGTATGTATCTTTTTATTTGGATCGATATGATGAAAGTCTAAAGAAATGGAAGCAGGTAGATTATCGTGATTTTGAATTTACTTTAGAAGAATATCCAGAAGGCATTGATGATCCATCTATTACAGTTACATTTGAGAATCAGAAAAAAGGCTACTATTACCGAATTCGGGGTGCTTTCTCTGCAGGCGATGAAGAGAAATACGAAGGCTTTGGACCTATTACCGAAGGCATCTGGATCGAATAAAAAACTGAAATATTTTAAATCTTTCCTACAGCAGCTTCCCAACAGAAGCTGCTGTTTTGTCTATGTTCATCTATTTTTCTCACCATACCATAACAATCGTTGAAACATTTCAATTGTGCATTTCTCAAAAAGTGTCAGTGGAAGTCTGGCGGGATATCATGTATAATAAATGGATATGAGCATATGCTCACTGCCACAAAGGTGGATAATGCATTTAAAAACATTGAGAAATATTGAGGAGAAGACAAATGCGTGACTACTTAAACAGACTGAGAATGCAGTTTCAGCGCTTTATGATAGGAAGATACGGAATGGACCAGTTTGGACGTTTCCTTTCAAGTCTTCTTTTAGCGCTGATCATTTTTAATTTCCTGATCCCGGCGGCTTTGCCTTCCAGGATCCTGTGGGCACTGGAATGGATCGTACTCATTATCCTGTATGCAAGAATGTTTTCTAAAAACATTAATAAACGTTATCAGGAAAATGAAGCCTTTTTAAGACGGCAGTTTTATGTATCTGAATGGTGGAAAAAATGGAAATTCCGCTTTCAGGAGAGCAGAAAGTACCATATTTACCGCTGTCCAAACTGTAAACAGAAGGTGCGTGTCCCCAGGGGAAGAGGACGGATCAGCATCCACTGCCCGAAATGCGGAACCGATTTTATCAAAAAAAGCTGACAAAACAGGGAATAAATTCTTTTACACAGGCCGGCTGCGTTGCAGCCGGTCTTTTTCTGCCCTTTTTCCGCGTCTTTTTCAGTGTACAATGATTCTGATTTACTTAAATTTTACAAAAGCTATACCATACCTTGCTTTCAGCTATTGTAAAACTTTTGTATACTCCACAATGTAAGAACAAGAAAACAACATATTAAAAAATATAAGTACCGCAAAATAAATGCAAACATAAAAATAAAAACGGTACAAAAAAGTGGAGGAAAAGATAATTATGAAAAAAAATGGCATGAAAGTAATGGCAGTGATCGGTTCAGCAGTAATGGCAGCAGGAATGCTTGCGGGATGTGGAAATTCCGGTGCAGCAGCTACCACAGCAGCGACCGCAACCACAGAAAAGCAGACAACTGAAGCAAAGGCAGAAGAAACAACCAAAGAAGCAGCTACAGAAGCAAAGAGTGCAGATGCAGATTTAAGCGGTTCTATCAGCATGGTAGGTTCCACTTCTATGGAGAAGTTCGCAAATGCATTAAGCGAAGCATTTATGGAGAAATATCCAAAGGTAACTGTAACCGCTGAGTTCGTAGGTTCCGGCGCTGGTATCGAGGCAGTAAGCAATGGTACAGCAGATATCGGTAACTCTTCCAGAAACTTAAAGGATGAAGAAAAGGCAAAAGGTGTTGCAGAAAATATCGTAGCGATCGATGGTATCGCAGTTGTAGTTGATCCGGCTAACACAGTAGAAGATCTGACCAAGGATCAGCTGACCAGCATTTATGACGGTTCTGTAACCAACTGGAAAGATGTAGGCGGAAATGATGCTCCTATCGTAGTAGTAGGACGTGAGGCAGGTTCCGGTACAAGAGGAGCTTTCGAGGAGCTGTTAAAGCTGGAAGATGCATGCAAGTACAGCAATGAATTAGACAGCACTGGCGCTGTAATGGCAAAGGTAGCATCTACCCCAGGTTCCATCGGATATGTTTCTCTGGACGTATTAGATGATACTGTAAAGGCTGTAAAATTAGACGGCGCTGAGCCAACAGAAGAGAATATCAAGGCAGGAAAGTACTTCTTAAGCCGTCCATTCGTAATGGCTACCAAGGGCGAGATCAGTGAGCAGAGCGATCTTGTAAAGGCACTGTTTGACTTCATCTACTCTGATGAAGGTTCTGAGCTTGTAAAATCTGTAGGTCTGATCACAGCTGATAAATAATGAAGAGTTGTATGAAATGAAAGGAGACTGTCTGCAATGACTCAGGAAACATTTTCCGTCCGTTCCCATCATGGCAGCAAGTCCACAGTTGAAAAAGCTGCAGAAGCGATCTTTACCGCATGCGGCTTTTTCGCTGTCCTGGCTGTTGCTTCCATTACATTATATATGATATTCAGTGGTACACCGGCGCTGTTTAAAGTAGGTATTCTGGATATCCTTTTTGGTACCTTATGGCAGCCGGCTGCTGCTGCACCAAGCTTCGGTATCCTGTATGTTATCCTTACTTCTATAGTGGGAACCTTTCTGGCGATCCTCATTGGTGTGCCGGTTGGTGTGATGACAGCTGTTTTTCTGGCAGAAGTAGCGCCGAAAAAGCTGGCAAATGTGGTCCGTCCGGCAGTAGAGCTGTTAGCAGGTATCCCGTCCGTTATCTACGGTCTGTTAGGTATCCTGATCTTAAATCCACTGATGTATAAAATAGAATTGGCTGTATTTAAAGGTTCTTCCACTCATCAGTATACCGGTGGTGCAAACCTGATCTCTGCAGTTTTAGTGCTGGCGCTGATGATCCTTCCAACAGTCATCAATATCAGCGAATCTGCTTTAAGAGCGGTTCCGTTACATTTAAAAAGTGCTTCTCTGGCATTAGGTGCTACGAAGATCCAGACTATTTTCCAGGTGATCCTTCCGGCAGCAAAATCCGGTATTATCACAGCTGTTGTTCTGGGAACAGGAAGAGCCATCGGTGAGGCAATGGCTATTACGCTGGTATCAGGAAGCTCTGTAAACTTCCCGCTTCCATTTAACTCTGTCCGTTTCCTGACCACTGCAATTGTAGCAGAAATGGGATATGCATCCGGACTGCACAGAGAAGTATTATTTACCATCGGTCTTGTATTATTTGCATTTATCATGATTATCAATGTTAGTTTAAACGGCATTCTGAAGAAGGGAGAGAAAACAAAATGACAGGTGAAGCTGCGATCCGCATTCATGAAGATTCCATTATCAAGGAAAGCATCTATGGAAAACGTGTCCGGAGCACCGATGTGATCTTAACAGGTATTATCTACGGATGTGCCAGTATCTCCATGCTCCTTCTCATCGGAATTTTAGGTTACACCTTTGTAAGAGGTGTCCCACATGTGACCTGGGCTTTTTTAAGCACTGTTTCCAGCGCCACAAAAGGAACCTTTGGTATTCTTGGAAATATAATCAATACCCTTTATATCGTAGTGATCACGCTGCTGATCGCCACCCCTATTGGTGTAGGTTCTGCGATTTACTTAAATGAGTACGCAAAACCAGGCAAGATCGTCCGCCTGATCGTATTTACCACAGAAACACTTTCCGGTATCCCCTCTATTATATTCGGTCTTTTTGGAATGGTATTTTTCGGAAATACACTGAGACTGGGCTATTCTATTCTCACCGGTTCCCTGACACTGACCTTAATGATCCTTCCACTGATCACAAGAACTACCCAGGAAGCTTTAAAGACAGTTCCTGACAGCTATCGACACGGTGCACTGGGAATCGGCGCTACAAAATGGTACATGATCCGCACCATCCTTCTTCCAAGCGCTATGCCTGGTATCCTTACAGGTGTTATCCTTGCCATCGGACGTATTGTAGGTGAGTCTGCAGCACTGCTGTTTACTGCAGGAAGCGGCTATTACCTGCCAAAGAACTTCCTGGGAAAAGTGCTTGAATCCGGCGGTACACTGACTATCCAGCTGTATCTGTTTATGCAGAAGGCAAAATATAATGAAGCTTTCGGCGTAGCAGTTGTACTTCTGGTGATCGTACTGGTTATTAATGCTCTGGCAAAATATCTTTCCCACCGTTTTAATGTAGAAACACGTTAGGAGAAAATAGAATGGAAAATAAAGTAAAGATCTCCACACAGGATCTGAATCTGTATTATGGAGAAAATCATGCATTGAAGAATATCAATCTGGATCTTTATGAAAATAAGATCACCGCATTTATAGGACCATCCGGATGTGGAAAATCTACCTATTTAAAGACATTAAACCGTATGAATGACCTGGTTTCTAATGTAAAGATCGACGGAACCGTGCTTCTTGACGGAGAGGACATTTATGATCCCCAGGTAGATACTACTCTTCTTAGGAAAAAGGTGGGAATGGTATTCCAGCAGCCCAACCCATTTCCAATGAGCATTTATGACAATGTAGCTTACGGGCCAAGGATCCACGGCATCAAGAATAAAGCACAGTTAGATGAAATCGTAGAGCGCAGTTTAAAGGGCGCAGCTTTATGGGATGAGGTTTCTGACCGTTTAAAGAAGTCAGCACTGGGACTTTCCGGTGGACAGCAGCAGCGTCTGTGTATTGCGAGAGCACTGGCAGTAGAGCCGGAAGTTCTGTTAATGGATGAACCTACATCTGCCCTGGATCCTATTTCTACCTTAAAGATTGAGGATCTGATGGATGATCTGAAGAGTAAATATACAGTTGCCATTGTTACCCATAATATGCAGCAGGCAACCCGTATTGCAGATTATACAGCATTTTTCCTGGTAGGCGAGGTAGTAGAGTATGCTACAACAGACGAACTGTTTACCATGCCAAAGGATAAGAGAACGGAAGATTATATCACAGGACGTTTTGGTTGATAGTATATGATCCGGTGTGGGATTGCGAAAATGCAAAGTTGTAAAAATGTTTGAAAAACAACAGAAAGGGGAATGCCGGGATGCGCATTACTTATGAACATGAATTAGAGGAGCTGAATAAATGCCTGCGGGATATGGCCATGATGGTGGAAAAAGCCATTGAACAGACTTTTGTGGCATTTGAAGACCAGAATTATACCATGGCAGAGGACGTTATTAAAGGAGACCGGAATGTAAATGACATGGAACGTGCCATCGAGTCCCGCTGCCTGTCACTGATCCTTCGCCAGCAGCCGGTAGCAAAGGATCTGCGCCAGATATCTACAGCCCTTAAGGTGGTAACAGATCTGGAGCGTATTGGAGATCATGCATCAGATATTGCAGAGCTGATCTTAAGGATAAAAAGTGACCATGCCTATCACATTGTACAGCATCTTCCAGCTATGGCAGCCTCAGCCCAGAAAATGGTTCATGACGCGGTAGAAACATTTATTAAGCAGGATGTGGAAGAGGCAGAGGAGATCATCCGCAGAGATGATGAGGTAGATGCACTGTTCAATCAGGTAAAAACTGATGTGGTGGAATTATTAAAGTCTTCTCCTTCTCATGCAGATCAGGGGATCGACCTGCTGATGATCGCCAAGTATTTAGAGCGTATTGGGGATCATGCAGTAAATGTATGCGAATGGACCCAGTTTTGCAAGACCGGTGCACTGAAAAATGTGCGTATTATGTAAAATAACTTATAAGTATAGGTGTAAAAAGTATAAATGTAAATGCAGCTGTCTGGAAAGAACAGGCAAATATGAAAAATCGAAGATATAAATCCGAAAGAGTCCGCATGTCGGGCTCTTTGCTTTGCATGTTTTTGCGTAATATATAAATTTTAAATGCGTTATTATGCATGTATAACGGGAAAATATAGCAAACTGATGCGGATATTTGCTTGACATGTGTAGGCCATGCGCTATAATACAAGTATAAAAATTCAGTGGGAAGCAGAATGAGAAGCTGTTTCCAGGGGAAATTTAAGAGGAGGATTATTTCATGAAGTTTTTTATCGACACAGCAAATGTAGATGATATCCGCAAGGCAAATGATATGGGAATTATCTGTGGTGTTACCACAAATCCATCTCTGATCGCAAAAGAAGGCCGTGACTTTAACGAAGTGATCAAAGAGATCGCATCCATTGTTGACGGACCTATCAGTGGTGAAGTTAAGGCAACTACTGTAACTGCAGAAGGAATGATCGCAGAAGGCCGTGAGATCGCTAAGATCCATCCAAACATGGTTGTTAAGATCCCTATGACTGTTGAAGGCTTAAAGGCAGTAAAGGTTCTTCACGCAGAAGGCGTTAAGACTAATGTAACGCTGATCTTCTCCGCAGCTCAGGCTCTGTTAGCTGCAAGAGCAGGTGCTACATATGTATCCCCATTCTTAGGACGTCTGGATGATATTTCCATGCCAGGTATTGATCTGATCTATGACATCACTGAAATCTTCCAGATGCACAACATCGAAACTGAGATCATCGCAGCAAGCGTTCGTAATCCGATCCATGTGATCGACTGCGCAAAGGCTGGTGCTGATATTGCAACTGTTCCATACAAGGTATTAGAGCAGATGACCAAGCATCCTTTAACTGACCAGGGAATTGCCAAGTTCCAGGCTGATTATAAGGCTGTATTTGGGGAATAAGTATAGAGGAAAAAGCTGTGCCGGTATGTGTACGATCAACATTTGCAGATTGAATGACTATCTAGATGCAGTTTTTTACTTGGAAAGAGTGAGTAAGAAAAGAGCCGCCCAACATGGGCGGCTTAAACTATTTTTATAGAAGATCCAGTCTACAGAAAATCCAGTCCCCTGTTTTTATACCGGGATGCCATCTCCTGCGGCACATGTCCATCTGTGATCAGTGTTGTAAAATCCTCGATCCCGCACACCTGATACCGGGAAACGGTGTTCAGCTTAGCCGGGTTTACCAGTGCAATAACACGGCTGGAGGAGCGGATCAGCTGGCGTTTGATGCTGACCTCTTCTGGATAGGGAATGGTCATGCCGTATTCCGGATGAATAGCATAGACTCCCATAAAGCACAGGTCCGGGTGGTATCCGGCAGCCTGGGCGGCGGCAACCTCCCCTACTGTGGTCATGGAATCTTTTAACAGATCGCCGCCTAAGATAATGACCCGTATCTGCTCCTTCAGGGAACATACATGGGCGATGCTGTAGCTGTTGGTAAGGACTGTAAGCTTTAAATTGTCAGGTATATTTTTGGCAAACTGGAGATTGGTGCTGCTGCCATCAATGGCAACTAACTGGTCAGACTCCAGAAATTCCAGCGCCCTTATGGAAAGCTGCTGCTTTAAGGCAACATCTGCCGTTTCCCGGTCAAAGAAGTTAATGACCGGCTTTTCTAAAGGAATGGCACCACCGAATACACGTTTTAACTGTCCTTTCTGATCCAGGTCTAAAAGGTCACGGCGTATAGTATCTTCAGAAACCTTTAATTCTCCTGCCAGATGGCTTACTACTACCTTTCCGGAGGTATGAAGCTTATTTAAGATCCAGTTCTGTCGTTCTTCTTTTAACATGATAATGTCCTTTCATAACCCACTTTAAAAACCTAACAGGCATACGATAACCGGCAGGAATACAGCAGGAAGCAGATTTGTGATCTTGATCTTTGTTCCAATGGTCAGATTTAAACCAAGGGCAAAGATAAGGATAGAACCGATACAGGAAAGGCGTCCGATCATCAGGTCGGTAAGATATGGCTTTACCAGGCCCGCAAGAAGAGTGATGCCTCCCTGGTAAATACCAATGGGAAACATAGAAAATGCCACTCCAATACCCATGGATGCTGCAAAAACAATAGAAAGCACACCGTCCATAACGGCTTTTGTAAAGAGTATGGTGTAATCATGGTTTAAACTGTCTTCAATAGAACCAACGATCGCCATGGCACCGATGCAGAAAACAAGGGAGGTGCTTACAAAGGCTTCTGTAAAGTTGGAAGTGGAAGCGCCCCTTGGAAGTTTGGATTTGACCCAGTCTCCCAGATTTTCCATTTTCTGTTCCAGATCCAGCCACTCTCCGATGGCTGCGCCTACGGCCATGCAGATGACTACGACTAATGTGTCCTTGGTCTCAAAGGTAGTTCCCGATACATTCATCAGACCCTTGATAGCCCCTGTAATGCCTACAAAGATCAAACAAAGGCTAACTGCGCTGGAAATAGTAGTCTGCAGCCGCTTTGGAATACCATTTTTTAATAAAAGTCCCAGGCCGCTTCCTATAAGTATGGCAGCCATATTTACAAGTGTACCTAAGCCAGTCATATGTAAAACCTCACAATATCTCAATGTGTTTTGAAAATAACAAGGACATATTACCATATTTTTAGGGAGATGGGAATAAAGATTTAAGAGAAAAGAGGGGGCTATACAGCGGTCGGACTGGCAGAAAATACAGGAAAAATGGCGGTTTGGGAAGATGCCTGGGGTTTACAGTGTCCGTCAGAGCAAGTATAATAATAGTGATTGCGCACCATAGATGAAAGTCAGTTGTTACGTGCCGCTGGCACTCCCACAACTGCCGCCAGTATTCGTAATCCGGGCTGTCGCCCTGCTTACTCATACCGGCTTGGTTGCCAAATGTCTATGGTTCCTTGCGTGCAAGCACGCAGTCCCCATAGCCGCTTGGCAACACTTTCATAGTAAATAATTTAAAGAAACGAGGATATAAATATGAAAAAGCTGGAAGAATATGTAAGAAGCATACCTGATTTCCCGGAACCTGGCATTATTTTCAGGGATGTAACCACCATCCTTCAGGATGCAGACGGCCTGCACCTGGCAGTGGACAGCATCCGCAACATGTTAAAGGATGTAGATTATGATGTAGTAGTAGGCCCTGAATCCAGAGGATTTATCTTTGGTGTGCCGGTTGCCTATGCAGAGCACAAGGGTTTTGTACCGGTCCGTAAAAAGGGCAAATTGCCATGTGAGACTGTTTCAGTAAAATATGCCCTGGAATACGGCACCGCAGAGATCGAGATGCACAAGGATTCTATTATTCCGGGACAGAAGGTGGTTATTATCGATGACCTGATCGCTACCGGCGGTACTACAGAAGCGATCATTAAGCTGATCGAAGGCCTTGGCGGCAAAGTAGTAAAGATCTGCTTTGTAATGGAATTAGCAGGTCTTAAGGGAAGAGAGCTTTTAAAAGGGTATGATGTAGATTCTGCCATTATTTATGACGGAAAGTAATTGGTGCGCTGCACCTTGCTTTTTTATTTAAAAAAAATTATAATGATAACTAATTATTCGTAAAAAGGTGGCCACATATATGGGAAAAGAGGGAACAAAAGAAAAACTGGATATAGAGCTTGAGGCTCCGGCGGACTTTACCAGTCCGGAAGTATTGTATCAGGATCTGGTAAAGACAATCCATAAATATCATCCTTCCGATGATATTTCCATGATCGAAAAGGCATATAAGATCGCAGCACAAGCCCATAAGGATCAGAAGAGAAAGTCCGGAGAGCCTTATATCATCCATCCTTTATGTGTGGCTATTATTCTGGCTGATCTGGAGATGGACAAGGAGACCATTGCAGCAGGACTTTTACATGACGTAGTAGAAGATACGGTCATGACACTGGATGAGCTGACTAAAGAGTTTGGACCAGAGGTTTCTTTTCTGGTAGACGGCGTTACAAAGCTGACCCAGTTAAACTGGGATAAGGATAAAGTGGAGATCCAGGCAGAGAACCTGCGAAAGATGTTCCTTGCTATGGCAAAGGATATCCGGGTCATCATCGTTAAGCTGGCAGACCGTCTTCACAATATGCGTACCGGTCAGTACTGGAAGCCGGAAAAGCAGAAGGAAAAAGCAAGAGAGACCATGGAGATTTATGCTCCTATTGCAGACCGTCTGGGTATTTCCAAGATCAAGATCGAATTAGATGACTTATCACTTAAATTTTTAAAGCCGGAAGTCTACTATGACCTGGTAGAAAAGGTAGATCTGCGTAAAGATGCCAGGGAAGCCTTTGTCCAGTCTATTGTAGATGAAGTAAAGGCACATTTAGACGAAGCAGGTATTGAAGCTACTGTAGGCGGCAGAGTAAAGCACTTTTTCAGTATTTATAAGAAAATGTTAAAGCAGAACAAGACTCTGGACCAGATCTATGATCTTTTTGCTGTTCGTATTATGGTAGATACGGTAAAGGACTGTTATGCGGCACTTGGTGTGATCCATGAAATGTACAAGCCGATTCCTGGTCGTTTTAAAGACTATATCGCTATGCCGAAGCAGAATATGTACCAGTCTCTGCATACAACTCTGATCGGCAGCACAGGACAGCCATTTGAGATTCAGATCCGTACCTATGAGATGCACCGTACTGCTGAATATGGTATTGCTGCTCACTGGAAATACAAAGAGAGCGGAAGCGGACAGGTTGCTGCAGGAAAAGAAGAAGAAAAATTAAGCTGGCTGCGTCAGATCCTGGAATGGCAGCGTGATACAGATGATTCCAAAGAGTTTTTAAGCATGGTAAAGGGTGATCTTGATCTGTTCTCTGACAGCGTTTACTGCTTCACCCCATCTGGTGATGTAAAAACTCTTCCAAGCGGCTCCACACCTATTGATTTTGCTTATTCTATACACAGTGCAGTGGGAAATAAGATGGTTGGCGCAAGAGTCAACGGAAAACTGGTTCCTATTGAATATCAGATCCAGAATGGAGACCGTATTGAGATCATCACCTCCCAGAATTCCAAGGGACCAAGCCGCGACTGGCTGAAAGTGGTACACAGCACACAGGCTAAAAATAAGATCAATCAGTGGTTCAAGACCCAGATGAAAGAGGATAATATCATCCGCGGCCGTGACGCCATTGACCGTTATTGTAAAGCAAAAGGCATTAATCTGTCGGAACTTTCCAAACCGGAATTTATGGAAAAGGTAATGAAACGTTATGCCTTTAAGGATTGGGATTCTGTGCTGGCATCTATCGGACATGGCGGCCTGAAAGAAGGCCAGGTCATCAACAAGATGTTAGAAGAACGGGAGAAGAAGCTAAAACGGGAGATCACGGATACAGAGGTTTTAGACGGTATTGCTGATACTGACGGAAGAAGCGGTGAAGCTACAGTCCGTAAAAATAAGAGCGGGATCGTGGTCAAAGGACTTCATGATCTGGCAGTGCGTTTCTCCAGATGCTGTAATCCGGTACCTGGTGATGAGATTGTTGGTTTTGTTACCAGAGGAAGAGGTGTTTCCATTCATCGTACGGATTGTATCAATGTGATCAACCTGCCGGAAGATGAAAGAGGAAGACTGATTGATGCAGAGTGGCAGGTAGAGGAAAATCCTTCCAGTACAGAGCAGTATTCCACAGAAATCCAGATTTTTGCAAACAACCGGATCGGTCTTTTTGCAGATATTTCCAAGGTATTTACAGAAAAGCAGATCGATATCACTTCCATGAACGTGCGCACCAGCAAGCAGGGTCGTGCGACGATCATTATGACCTTTGATATCCATGGAACAGAGGAACTGAACCGTATTACAGATAAGATCCGCCAGATCGACGGTGTTCTGGATATCCAGAGAACCACCGGTTGATAAATTTGTGCCGGTAACTGTTTGCGGCAGCAGGCGGTTTGTATAATAAAAGGAGAATTATGAGCAATAACTTCAGGATAAAGACCATGGTGCTTGGAATGGTGAGCACAAACTGTTATCTGGTCTACAATAACGATACAAAAGAAGGCGTAGTGGTAGATCCGGCAGATAATGGAGCCTATATTTTAAATAAATGCAGTGAACTGGGGGTAACACCGGTGGCAGTGCTTTTGACACATGGGCATTTTGACCATATTATCGGAGTGCCTGAGGTAAAACGGGCGTTCCACCTTCCTGTCTATGCTTCTGAAACAGAAGATGCCATGCTGGCAGATACTTCTTTGAACCTGTCTTGTCATCTGCCGGGAAAACAGACCAGTTTCCATGCAGATGTACTGGTCCGTGATGGGGACGAATTAGAACTTTTAGGATATAAATGGAAGGTGATTGCTACCCCCGGACACACATCTGGTTCTGTCAGCTATTATATTCCCCAGGAGGGAGTCCTTCTTTCCGGCGATACGCTGTTTTATGAGTCTTACGGCCGTACAGACCTGGCAACAGGAAGCAGCAGTGATATAACAGATTCACTTTTAAACAAATTATTTGTGCTTCCGGAAGATACCATGGTTTATCCGGGACATGGTGATCCAACTACCATTGGTTATGAAAAAGAACACAATCCTATTCCGTATTACAGATAGAAAGCAGGAAAAAAATGATCGGATTATTAATACAGGATAATGCGTATGAACAGGACATCAGAGAACTTCTGATGTCTTTTTATCCGGGTGAGACTTATGCCCATGAAGTAAAAGAGAACATTGATTTTTATGTGCAGACTAGATTAAAAGATGGGGAAGCTGTCATTGGGATCTGGGAAAAACTGGAAAATGGGGAAGAAAGCGCTGGCGCAGCTGTTAATGCAGCTGGTGTTGAAGCAAAAGATAGCGCAGTAGCTGTTGAAAAGCAGACGGATTCAAACATGTCCGCCCCAGAAGGACTGGAAGGCTGGACACTGACCGCCCATTTTGCAGGAAAAGCAGACTTATCAGACCACTCCGCTACCAAAAATGTGATAAAAAAATTATTCTACCAGATGCTTGTAGGACGCACCGGCCATGAACTTCCATGGGGATCTCTTACGGGGATCCGTCCTACCAAGATCGCGTTGAGCCGTCTGGAAGCTGGCTGGAAAGAAGACGATATCCGCAGGTTCATGAAGGAAACTTATATGACCAGCGATGAAAAGATCAATCTGAGCGTTGAGATCGCAGCAAGAGAAAAGCGCCTGATGGAATCGATTAATTATGACAGTGGATATAGTCTGTATGTAGGTATCCCGTTCTGCCCTACTACCTGCCTGTATTGTTCCTTTACCTCTTATCCTATCAGCAAGTGGAAAGGCCGTACGGGACTGTATCTGGAAGCTTTATTTAAAGAACTGGAATATACAGCAGAAAAGATGAAGGGAAGACCTCTTGACACCATTTATTTTGGCGGCGGTACACCTACTTCACTGCCGGCAGAGGACATTGATGCTATTTTATGCAAATTAGAGCAGCTGTTTGATACAAAAAATGTTCTGGAATTTACTGTAGAAGCAGGCCGTCCGGACAGCATTACAGAAGAAAAGTTAAAGGTTTTGGCTTCCCATGGCATCAGCCGTATCTCTATTAATCCCCAGACCATGAACCAGAAGACCTTAGACCTGATCGGACGCCGTCATACAGTGGAAAATGTAAAAGAAAAATTTCATATGGCAAGAGCGCTGGGATTTGACAACATCAACATGGACCTGATTATGGGACTTCCAGGAGAAGATCTGGATGATGTAAAACATACTTTAGAAGAGATCGAAGCCTTAAATCCGGATTCACTTACCGTTCATTCTCTTGCGATCAAACGTGCTGCAAGACTTAATATGTTTAAAGAAGAATATGCAGACTTAAAGATCAGCAACACACCGGAAATGATCGCCTTAAGTGAAGCCTGTGCCCGCAGAATGGGCATGGAACCGTACTATCTCTACCGCCAGAAAAACATGGCAGGCAACTTTGAAAACGTAGGTTATTCCCTTCCGGGAAAGGCATGTCTGTACAATATTTTGATCATGGAGGAGTTAGCAACGATCGTCGCCTGCGGCGCCGGAACTACCACAAAAGTGGTGTTCCCGTCTGAAAACCGCAGGGAGCGATGCGAGAATGTAAAGGAAGTAGAACAGTATATCAGCCGGATCGATGAGATGATCGGGCGGAAAGAGAAGATTCTTTACTAAAATGCTTGCAAAATCAGGAAAGTTCATTACAATAAAAAAGGAATAGTATAGTATATAGAAAGTACTAGTATATCGTTTTCAAAATAACTATACCACGCACTTGTCTGGGAATCTGATCGCACAGTTCTAAAAGCTTCAGCGTAGCCCGCTACGCCTGCATTTTTAGACCTGCATACTCAAATCCGCATCCTATGTGATTAGTACAGTTATTTACGAAATGATGTACTAGTAGAATTAAAATGTACTTAAAAGATTAGGGAGAAAAATATGGCATTAACAAAGAAGCCGGTTACCGGCATGAAAGATATCACTCCTGCAGAGATGCAGATCCGCGAATATGTTATGAACCAGATCCGCGAGACCTACAAGGGCTTCGGCTTTTCTCAGATCGAGACTCCTTGTGTAGAGCATATTGAAAACCTGACCAGCAAGCAGGGCGGTGACAATGAGAAGCTGATCTTTAAGATCTTAAAGAGAGGTGACAAGCTGAATTTAGAGACTGCAAAGGAAGAAAATGATCTGGCAGACAGCGGTCTGCGTTATGACCTGACATTGCCGTTGT
Source organism: uncultured Clostridium sp. (assembly GCA_900541315.1). GTDB lineage: Bacteria > Bacillota > Clostridia > Lachnospirales > Lachnospiraceae > Enterocloster. The sequence goes on from UQJF01000028.1 coordinate 23,347, forward strand.
CCCGTTATTACGCAAATAACGCAGCAAACCTTCCAAGCCCTTTTAAGGCATTGCAGATGGGAAGCGTATGGAGAGCAGACCGTCCTCAGAAGGGCCGTTTCCGCCAGTTTACCCAGTGCGATATTGATATTTTAGGCGATCCTACCAGTCTGGCAGAGATCGAACTGATCTTAGCTACCACCACTGCATTAAGCAAGATCTGCCCGGACAATGCATTTACTGTAAGGATCAACGACAGAGGTATCCTCTTTGGCATGGCACGTTACTGCGGTTTTGCAGAAGAGGCTATGGACAGTGTTCTGATCACACTGGACAAGATGGACAAGATCGGTTTTGAAGGTGTAGAGAAAGAGCTTCTGGAAAATGGAAATGCTCCTGAAAGCGTAAGCCGTTATATGGAGATTCTCCGTACTGTTACCAGAGATGCAGATGGTGTTAAGAAGTTAGGTGAGACCTTAAAGGATGTTATGGATCCGGCTGTATGCCAGGGACTGGTACACATTATGGAGACTGTAAAAGATGTAGCAGAGGCTGATTTTGGTCTGGAATTTGACCCGACTCTGGTACGTGGAATGTCCTACTACACAGGAACCATTTTCGAGGTTTCCATGGAGGGGTTCGGCGGTTCTGTAGCAGGCGGCGGAAGATATGACAAGATGATCGGCAAGTTTACCGGCATGGAGACACCTGCATGTGGATTCTCCATTGGTTTTGAACGTATCGTTACCATTCTCTTAGACAATGGCTTTACTGTTCCGGGTGCTGGACAGAAGAAGGCATTCCTCTTTGAAAAGGGAATTGACTCTGCTTCTTTAGCTGCAGTGATCCGTGAAGCAATGGAAGAGAGAAAGAATGGCGTTCAGGTTCTGGTAGCCCAGATGAACAAAAACAAGAAGTTCCAGAAGGAACAGCTTGGAAAAGAAGGCTATCAGGAGTTTAAGGAATTTTATAAAGAAAGCCTGAAACATTAATCATACTTATTAAACAGAAAGCTTATGAAGTAATAGTTATAGAAGGAGAAAAATCATGGCAGAATCAATGGTAGGACTGAAGCGGTCCCACAGATGTACAGAATTAACGTCTGCCCAGATCGGCGAGAAAGTAACCGTCATGGGCTGGGTCCAGAAGAGCAGAAACAAAGGCGGAATTATTTTCGTTGACTTAAGAGACCGTTCCGGTATCCTTCAGATCATTTTCGAGGAAAATGACTGTGGAACTGAAAACTTTGAGAAAGCTGAGAAATTAAGAAGTGAATTTGTTATTGCAGTAGAAGGCCGTGTAGAAGCACGTTCCGGCGCTGTAAATGAAAATCTGGCTACAGGTGCCATCGAAGTAAGAGCAGAGTCCTTACGTATCCTGGCAGAGTCTGAGACACCTCCTTTCCCAATTGAAGAAAAGAGCAAGACAAAAGAAGATCTGCGTCTGGAATACCGTTTCCTGGATCTTCGCCGTCCTGATATCCAGAGAAATCTGATCCTGCGAAGCCGTGTTGCTACTCTGACCCGTGCATTTTTAGCAGAAGAAGGATTTTTAGAGATTGAAACCCCAACTCTCATCAAGAGTACACCAGAGGGTGCAAGAGACTACCTGGTACCAAGCCGTGTACATCCAGGCTCTTTCTACGCACTTCCACAGTCTCCACAGCTGTTTAAGCAGTTACTGATGGTTTCCGGTTATGACCGTTACTTCCAGTTAGCACGCTGCTACCGTGATGAGGATCTTCGCGCAGACCGTCAGCCTGAGTTTACCCAGATCGATATGGAGCTTTCTTTCGTAGATGTTGATGACGTTTTAGACGTAAATGAGCGTCTGTTAAAGAAGCTGTTTAAGGAGATCTGCAACTATGATCTTCAGCTGCCCATCCAGCGTATGACCTGGAGAGAAGCTATGGACCGTTTTGGTTCTGACAAACCAGATCTTCGTTTCGGAATGGAATTAAAGAACGTTTCTGAGGTTGTTAAGGACTGTGAATTTGTTGTATTTAAGGGCGCTTTAGAGAATGGTGGCTCTGTCCGTGGTATCAATGCAGAAGGACAGGGACATATGCCAAGAAAGAAGATCGATGCCTTAGTAGAATACGCAAAGAGCTTTGGTGCAAAGGGTCTTGCTTATATTGCAATTAATGAAGACGGCACCTACAAGTCTTCCTTCGCTAAATTCATGAAGGATGAAGAAATGGCAGCTTTAGTTGCAGCTATGGACGGTAAGCCAGGTGACTTATTACTCTTTGCAGCTGACAAGGACAAAGTAGTATTTGACGTACTTGGCAACCTGCGTCTGGAGCTGGCAAGACAGTTAGACCTGTTAAAGAAAGATGACTTTAAGTTCCTCTGGGTAACAGAGTTCCCGTTATTAGAGTATTCCGAAGAAGAAGGACGTTTCGTAGCAATGCATCATCCATTTACTATGCCTATGGATGAAGACCTTCAGTATATTGATTCCGATCCAGGCAGAGTACGTGCAAAGGCTTACGATATCGTATTAAACGGCGTAGAAATGGGCGGCGGTTCTGTGCGTATCCACCAGGCAGATATCCAGTCCAAGATGTTTGAGGTTCTTGGCTTTACACCAGAAAGAGCAAATGACCAGTTTGGCTTCCTGTTAAAGGCATTTAAGTATGGAGTACCACCTCACGCAGGTCTGGCATATGGTTTCGACCGTATGATCATGCTCATGGTTGGCGCAGACAGTATCCGTGACGTAATCGCATTCCCGAAGGTAAAGGATGCTTCCTGTCTTATGACAAAGGCACCGGCACCTGTAGATCCAAAGCAGTTAGGGGATCTGGGAATTGAAGTGATTCCAGAAGAAAAAGAAGAATAGGAAATGACAAAGAAGCCTCTGAAGAGTTAATTCTTCGGGGGCTTTTTCTGTTCTATGTATTGTTGACTAAGGTCCGAAAGCCACCGGTACACATGACAGATGCGCATTTGGG
>UQJF01000029.1 GCA_900541315.1 uncultured Clostridium sp.
CCTCCTGCAAGCAAGCTTGCATCGGATTTATGACCTTTTGACCCTGGTATCATCATATTGATAACGTATTCACCAACCCGCGCTGGCACGCCTGGCTGCCTTCTGTCGCAGGCGGATCGTCTATTCAACAACGTCTTTTAATTCTTCTTCGATCTTCTCTTCTTCCTCTTTATCATCTCCATAAATAAGCACAGGGAGGAAAGAAAGATGTTTTCCAATACTTCTTGCAATAAATCCCACTAAAACAGCTGCTACAATGGTACCCTCACGTACACCTTCTAAATGTCCGGAAAGAAGAACAGAAAGAGCAGCTGCGATCACTGCCATGGAAACATCAAAACAGACCTTGGTAAAGCCAAACTCAGAATGAATACAAAATACCACGGCTCTTACAAAAGACTCTCCTGGAAGCATAACTACATCTGCCAGAACTTCCATATAAACACCGCTGCCAAGGATCAGACAGCCGATCAAAAGTCCAGCTACCTTTGCCAGATAATCAGCCGGATGTACAAAACCAAGTAAGATCATAGATGCATCAATAAAATAACCAAATACCATGGATACAGGTATCTGCAATAAATGTTCTGCCTTAAAATTCTTTCCCAGCAGCAAAAATTGGAGGAAGATCAGAAGCAGACTGAACACAATAGTGAAATTTCCCAGTGAGAACGGAAAATTCAGACTTAGTACATACGGAATAGAAGAAATAGGGGAAGTTCCCAGATTCCCTTTTGTAATCAGGCTGACGCCCAGAGAGTTTACAAACAAGCCCACTAAAAAGATAAAATATCGCTTTATCTGTTCTGCTTTTGTACGTTTCATAATTTTTGTTCCCTTTCTTGCTTTTTCGCTGTCTGTCCCTTATTGGAACACGTTTTCTTTTATGGTAACATTATTATACAAACATGTCAATGCTTACATGTTTATGCGTATATATTTTTTCCTATGGCACAGAAAGAAATTGTATGATATACTGCTGATAGCATGAAATATACTTTCATATTTATATTTAAAGAAGGGATCTAAATATATGGGAACTTTAAAATATGCCATTTTGGGACTTTTAAATAGAAAAAGTATGACTGGCTATGATCTGTCAAAAGAATTTGAGACCACTCTCTTTGAATTCTGGAATGCGAAGCACAGCCAGATTTATCCAGAGCTGAAAAGTCTTTCCGAAAAAGGTCTGGTCCAGTATGAGGTTGAGATCACAGGAAATGTGCTGGAAAAGAAGGTTTATTCTATTACAGAAAAAGGACGGGAAGATTTTTATAAATGGGAAGAAAGCTTAAATCCTTTAAAACCTGTACCAAAGGATGAGTTCCGCTTGCAGCTCTTTTTTTCTGGTGCCTTATCTCCTGAAAAGCGTCTGGCATTGCTAACAGATCAATTAAAACAGCATGAAGAAAAACTAGATCATCTAAAAGGAAATATGGAGAAATTTTCCAGTGTTCCCCCTGAAGATGAAAATGATTTTGCCGATTATCTGGTCCTTCACGGAGCTGTTTTAAGAGAAGAAACCTGCTGTAAATGGTTAAAAGACTGTATCAGGTTATGCAAAAAGGGAGTGTAGTTTTTGCTACACTCCCAGATCTTTATAATCTGCCGGAAGGAAACGATGATAGGTAATGTGAAAACCTTCATCCTTAAAGCAATAATAATACCTGTCATCACCTTCTGTAAAGTGGATAACCATATCAAACTCGCCGCCCTTCATCTGTTCCACGTCACTTGGATAAGGCTGCTGTTTAAACAGTTTTTTCACCTGCTCCATATCTGTTTCATGGGAAGCGATCAGATTTACCAGCTGGTGGATAAATTCATTTTCTTTTTTATGTTCATGAACATAAACACTTGTTTCTTCTGGAAGGATCAGACAGAAACGCTCTTTCTTGTGAGTAATCATTATTTCACCCAGACGTTCTTTAACAAACCCTGCAAATCCTGTAAGGGCCTTTTGCATTTCCTCTGCATCATAATCAGTGCCAAAAAGATTATTTAACATGCCCACAGGATAATACAGCCGGATCACTTCTTTGCGAAAGCCCAGTTTCGCCTGTTCTTCCATTACAGAATCTTTAATATGCTCTTCTAATGCTTTATAATCCATTATTTTACCTCATCTTATATTTTAACGCCAGTCTTTCAGACTTTACTTATCATAGCACATCTTGATCCTGTTGTCTTTATTGATATATTTCATTTATTATCAATAAAAATAGCAAAAGCTTAAAATATTACAGTTCAATTACTGTAATTGTTGATTGAAAAGTTGTCTGAAAACTCTTATAGTGTGTGTAATATAAATAATATGTTCCAGGGAGGGAATTATCATGGGCGAAAAAAGAAAAAAGCTTCTGCCTATCGTGAACCACTGATCCTTATTGCCTTTGTCATCTTAGGCGCCATTATTGGAATGGTGATGGGAGAAAAAGCATCATTCCTGTATCCAATCGGCCAGATCTGGCTGAACCTGCTGTTTGTACTGCTGGTTCCGCTGCTTTTCTTCTCAATTTCCAGTTCTATTGCTAATATCAGCGATACAAAAAGCGTTGGAAAGCTGTTAGGATTTACGCTGGTGATCTTCATTGTAACTGCAGCCATTGCCGGAAGTTTTATGTTTATCGTATTAAATATCTTTGGTGTCGATACTTCCGTTCAGTTAGGTGCAGGTGATGCTACTGCACAGGCTGCTGTTTCCAGTATTGGCGACCAGATTGTTAATACCTTTACTGTTGGTGATTTTCCTGACGTGATTTCCAGAGGACATATTCTGGCTCTCATCGTATTTACTGTATTCTTTGGCGTTACTGTTTCTTCCCTTGGAGAAAAAGGCCGCGAAATTGCAAACTGGTTAAACAACATGTCTCTGGTATTTTACAAAATGGTTGCTATTTTAATGAAAGCTGCTCCTTTAGGACTGATGGCTTACTTCGCAAACCTGACCGGTACATATGGCTCTGACCTGTTAAAAAGCTACGGACGCAGACTTCTGATCTACTATCCAACAGTGCTTGTTTACTTCTTTGTTTTCCTTGGGCTTTATGCATTTATTGCTGCTGGTCCATGGGGTGTAAAACATTATTTTAAAGAAATTTTAACACCTGCACTGACTGCACTTGGTACCCGTTCTTCTGCTGCTCTTCCAATGCAGCTTGATGCATGCGACAAATTAGGTGTTCCAAGAGTGGTAAGTTCTGTTGTTGTACCAGTTGGCGCTACCTGTCATATGGACGGTGCATGCCTTGCTACTATTTATGAGATCGTGCTCTGCTGCACCTTGTTTGGACATCCATTCAGAAGCATTGGTGATTACGCTTTTGCACTGACCATCGCTGTATGTGCTTCTGTTGCTGTATCTTCTGTTCCTGGTGGTGGTACTGCTATGGAGACCATGCTTATTTCTTCCTTTGGTTTCCCTGTTATCGCCCTTCCGGTACTGATGATGATGACACAACTGTTTGATGCAGGCTGTACCCTCATCAACTCCTGCGGCGATACCGTTGCTTCTATGCTGGTTTCCCGTTTCCTGTACGGAAAAGACTGGTACAAGAGAGATTTAAATAAAGAACTGGCAGAAGCAGAAAACAAAGAATGAATTGAGAAAAAATAATAAATCTGTTCTTTTAGATTTAGAAATGAATGTCAGAAAGGACCGTTTATATGTGTTGTAAAAATACAAATGCGAAAGAAACTCATTTCGGCGCCTGTTGCAGCCGGCCCGATCTTTATGGTATCATAATCCCCGGAAAACATGGAAAACTCCTTGCCACTTTATACTCAGCAGGGGGCGAAGGTCCCCATCCTACCGTTCTCCTTCTCCATGGCATTCCCGGATGTGAACAGAACCTGGATCTTGCACAGGCATTCAGACGGGCCGGCTTTCACGTAATGACATTCCACTACAGCGGCAGTTGGGGGAGCAGCGGAAATTATTCCCTGCAAAAATCTGGATCTTGCACAGTCTCTTCGTCGGACCGGTTTTTCTTCTGTTATTTTTTTCTACCGGGGATGCTGGGGCAGCGAAGGTATTTTTTCTTTTGAGGGAAGTTTTGAAGATACAAAAGCAGTCTTAGATTTTGTATTAAATGATACTCAGTATAATTTTGACAAAAATCATATTTTCTTTATCGGCCACAGCTTAGGTTGTGTCAATACAGCCCGCATGATTGCCCTTTGTTCCCAGGCAAAAGGCGGCGTATTCTTAGCCCCCTGCGATCTGTGGCGCATTTATCTTCTTGGACTTGAAAATGATGATTACAGAGAACACTTAAATGATCTGCTGGAAGAAGGAATCCCCTATATTCATGGCACAGACGAAAAAACATTGACCAGTGAAATAAAAGGCAGTGCCGGACGGCTTTCCATCAGCTCCTGTCTCCAGGCTATCTCTGAAAAATCCATTCTCTGGATCAGCAGCCCTGATGATGAAGTAGTTTCTGAAGCAGAAGAAACCTATCCATATATAAAAAGAATGAAGCAGTTTTCTCCCTCCTGTTTTAAATGGCTGCGGGTTTCCTCTGATCACTATTTTTCCAACATGCGTTCCCAGCTGACTGAAGACATTGCACGTTTTCTCTTGGAAAATACAGATCATAAGAAATCCCATATTGATCAGACTGCTTTTGAAACCCAGCTTCGCAAACTGATCTGTCAGCAGCTGGCAACCATTACACTGCCGGATGTGGTCAGCTATTTCCACATCAGCGTTCCCTATGCCAGTGACCTGATCCGCCAGGTCACTGGGAAGAATTTCACTTCTCTCGTATTAGAAGAACGGATGAAAGAATCTGAAAAGCTTTTAAAAACCAGCAATGTGCCCATTTCCAAGGTAGCACTGCTCTCCAGCTATCAGGAACCTTCTTATTTTATGAAAGTATTTAAAAAATATTTTGGCTGCACCCCAAGCCAGTACCGGGAAAATATCTCCCTAAAATAGATATTATACACCTGACCTGATATAAGCGGATCAGCATTCAAAATTTACCGGACGCAGATCCCTTTTTAATATCTTCCCGCTTTCATTTACCGGAAAAGCATCCAGAAAAAAGACATACCTGGGGATTTCTTCTTCTGATAAAGTATTTTTTAACAACCGGCGGATTTCCTGCGATCCTACTGATAAATTTTTTTCTCTTGGAATGATCCATGCAGCCAGATAATCCCTTCCATTTTTCTCTATGGATTTTACAGCCGCCTGTTCTGCTATTCCCAGATTCAAAACAGCCTGTTCTACACGGACTGCGGATATTTTCCTGCCATTGATATTACAGATATCATCTTTTCTCCCGTCAAAACAGAAATATCCATCTGGATCCTTATGGGCGTAGTCCCCTGCACTTGCCTCTTTTCCTGTCCCGATCACTCCAAAAGCTGTATTTACCAGCAATCTGCCAGCATTAAGACATACGCCTACTTTTGGAAAAGGACGGCCGATCCGGGTCTTATCCTCATTCATCTCCTGATCCCGTATATAAGTAACATAGCTTAACTCACTGGCTCCGTAATAAAGAGTGATCTCTGCTTTTGGGAAAAATGTTTTAAGCTTCATAGCGTCTTTCTTTCCAAGACTCTGGGAGCCGCTTAAAATGGTCTGGATTTTTTCTACCGGATCATGGTCTTCGTGTTTTAATGCCTGATACAGGGCATGAAGTTTTGCAGGGATCAGATAAATGCCATCTGCCTGCCACTGCTCTATGTCTTTTATCCACAATCTTGGATCAAAACGATCTTCTGAAAGTATGGTGGCACCTGCAGACAGCTGGGCCATATACAGGTTCATATTTCCGGTAAAAGCCAGGCTTCCCTGCATAAACAGACGACTTTCCGGCGTTATATGGAAAATCTCATTCTGAATGGGAAAATAGTTATACCAGCTTTCAAAGGTTCTGAAAAGCAGTTTATTCTCACCTGAGGTCCCTGAAGTCATAACTGCCATACAGGCTTCTTCCGGCACTTTGGTTTCTGCACAGAATTTTTGTATCAGTGCAGTTTTTTTATCTTCTTCCATATCCTTTGGAAGAATTACCGGCACATAGCCCATTCCCTGACAGGTCAGAAACTCTGTCAATTGGTCTAATGCCTGTTCCTTCTGGATGAAATACAATTCCTTTTTAGCCGCCGTTTTCCACTTTTTCTGTTTTTCCTTAACCAGAAGAAACAGTTCCCTGTATGTAAGAGAACTGTTTCCTGTACAAAATGCTTCTTTTTCCGGAGTTTTGTTTTTTATATCTTCTATCATTTCCAGATAGTTGCTTATCTTTCCCATAAATTCTGTATCTCCAACATACTCAATGTACTTTCTATGTCTTTGCTCTCTATGCCTTTACTCTTTCTACCAAAAGGGAGGTTCCGATCCCCCCTGCTGCAGCTACGCCGCAGATGCCAAATCTCCCCTTATTTACCTGCAGATTTTTTAAAAGATGCAGAAGGATAATGGCTCCGGAAGCACCGTAAGGATGTCCGTAGGCAAGAGCTCCACCTAAAGGATTTAACCGGTCTCTGATCCCCGGAAATTCCTGCTCTAAAAGTACATCGATCACAGCAAAGGCTTCATTAACTTCCAGGCTGTCAATTTCATCTATGGAAAGTCCAGTCTGCTTAAACAGCTTTCTGATCGCCAGAACCGCTGTTTTAGGGCTCATAAAAGGGTCGCTGCCAATGGATGTACCAAAGCGAAATGCTGCCTGAGGTGACAGTTTATGGGCTTTTCTGTATTTTTCAGAACAAAGGACTACAAAAGCCGCCCCGTCATGCATCAGACAGGCATTGGCTGCTGTGATCACTTTTCCCCCTGGCAATATGTATGGAAGGCGGTCTAATAATCGCTGGCTCATAGAAGGTCTTATTCCCTCATCTTTCCTGCTGCCTTCAATGGAAAGCTGTATATCTGACAAAATACCTTCTTTTGCAGCCTGTGCTGCTCTTTTATGGCTTAACAGCACCCATGGATCCATTTCTGCCTTAGTGACATTTTCTGTAAGAGCTGTCTTTTCTGCTCCTTCCAGCATTACCTGCTCTCCCTGAAGATCAGGAATGAATTTTGCCACTGTATAGCATTTTCCTTCCTGATAGTCCGGGTGGTTAGGATTCCACATACGAAAAGGCTGTGTAGAAGAACTTTCAAAACCGCCTACGATCACCAAATCTGCCAGACCGCTTTCAATCTTCGCAGCTGCCGTTGTAATGCTTTCCAGAGAAGATCCACACTGGAGATCTAAAGTAACAGCAGGTATCTCTTCACTTAAACCTGCTGTAAGCGCCGTAAGGCGGGTGATGTTTCCACCTCCCGCCACAGCATTTCCACCTATTATGTAATCGATCTCATTGTCTTTTAAAGCAAATCTGTTTTTTATTTCTTTTAGAACCTGGGCACCTAAAATTTCCGCTGGGATTTTACGGTACATGCCGTCTTTCACACCAATAAAACTTCTCAGACCACCTAAGATCCATACATTATCCATAGCTTATACCTTTTTTTGTTATATACTTAATCTGCCGGGAACAATCTGCGCAGAGGTTTTGCGATTCCTGCTGCAGCAAAGCATTTTACTATATCCAATGGAATAAACGGAAGCACAGCCTGGATCATAATAGCACCCCATGGCTGGTTGGTCACGTATTTCATCTGGACTGCGCCAAACAAATAGATCACCGGGATTCCTACAATAATGATAAATGCTGTCTGCCATCTTACTTTCTTAACTTTACAGCAGAACATGGAGATCATAACAGCTGCTACCAGATTGCCATAACGATACCCGCCTGCCGGTCCTAAAAGTTTTCCTAAAGAACCACCAATCCCAACAACACTTAACAGGATCCAGGTTACCATAACCGCCAGTGTCTGTAAGGGGGAAAGCAGAAGTCCGATCAGGTTTACCATTAAAGTCTGAGCTGTAATGCTGGCACTGGAAAATGGCAGCGGGATCTTTATATAAGTGGATACGATCAGAAGCGCTGTCATCAATGCCATGATAGTAAGGCTCCGTATATTCCATATGCTGTGTGCTTTTACGTTGTTAATAGATTTTGTTGCTGTCTGACTCATATCATTTTCGTCCTTTCTTTTATCACGCAGAATATATGGCTATGGTGGATCACTTCAGATCTCCGTTACAACTGCCTTTAAAATGGTCCTTTCAGAAATTTTAAATAAAATGGTCTTCTTACTATCTTCCGTTTTCACAGTGACCTCTGTTTCTTCTCCCACCTGTAAGGGTGTAAGGAAACGGACATCCACCTGAAAAGAACCTGTTGTAAAGATCTGAAACATTTCAAACATCTTGTTTACCATAAGAAAGCCTGGAACAATGGCACTCTTTCCCTGGTGAATAGGGTTTGTGTCATTTACCGCCTGTAAATATGACTGGATCTCATTTTCTGTTACTGTTAAGGATGATGCGGAATGACAGGGCCTTGATTGAACACCTATTCTCTCTGATCCTTTCTCACCGGAAAAGCATCCAGGATCAATAAGGGTAACATTTAAGCTGTCCTCCTCTTTTCCTCTGCTCTCCTCTGTAATACAAACCTGTACCAGTCTTGCATCACTTTTTAAAACCTGCATCTGATAAGCAAAACTTTCATCCTCTAACTGATTAAAATCCACTGTCTCACCGGCATGGTTCCTTTTCTTTTCATCAAAACGAAACCTACACTTTGCGATCATCCAGCCTTCATATCCTGCAAGCCCTGAAAGTGTCTTTTCCAGTCCCAGAAGCCTTTTTGTGTGATCCATAGCAGTTATAAGCTTCCTTTCTGTCTGTAAATGATGTTTTATACAAATATTCTGTTTGTAGTAAAGTGTTATATCAATTGTCTCCGAAAACGATTTGAGTATAACAAAGCTGCTTTTAAATGTCAACCACTATTTCACATTGGTTAACATTCAAAAATGCTGATTCCCTTTTACCTATTCTGGTTCCAAAAATTTTATCATTTTGCTAAAGCGACTGTAAAATTTCCACAGTTCGGTAAATTTCTTCTTCATCGGTACGATAGATTTCAAATTCACTTATCCCTTCAAGTCCCATATGCACCCGTTCATTCCGATATTGCATACCACTGGAACACAGCTTTTTACCGGACAAATGAAAAGCATAGGCTCCTGTTGCCTTGGCAATTTCTGCGATATTAGACGATTTCACTCCACCGCCCACCAATATAGTTGGTTTACCGCTGATATTTTCCATTTTAAGCATGTCTGCAGATACCTGAATCAGATGCCTGATAAGTTTGCTTCCCAAAAGACAGTCTGCTTCCTGACCCGATGTCAAAATCGTATCCACACCCATTCCTGCTGCTTTTTCCAGCGCTGCAATCGGGTCTGCGCAAACGTCAAAAGCACGATGTAATGTAATACCGATATTTCCCGCTGCCTTAACCATTCCGCCTATTTGCGCTTCATTAAGTGTACCATCTGTATTCAGGCTTCCGATCACTACACCATCAGCGCCTGCCTGGGAAAAATGGCGGATATCAGCAAGCATCTGCTGGTACTCATAATGTGTATATAAGAAATCACCAAATCTTGGACGTATCAACACTCTGACAGGAAGACCCGTTTCTTTTTTTACCTGTTCAAATAAAGTATATCCCGGTGTTGTCCCGCCTATCACAAGGTTTGCACATAATTCCAGTCGTGTTGCACCGCCCCGCTTTGCCTCCAGCGCCGATTCTACGCTGTCCACACACACTTCTAAAATATAGTCCTGCATTTTTACCTGCTTTCATTATCAGAGGGGCAAAATACATTTGGACCCCAACATCATATTTATGTCCTCTTGGAGTCTTGCCTGCATTTGCCTTTGTGACCTATTTTCATATATTACAAGATCTTTATTCTATTTTCGTTCAAAAACATACTCCAACTCTGATGACAGATCCTCTCTGAATCCATAGCCCAAACGGTCAAATTTCTTTATATCTAAAGGATCTTCCATCAGTTTTTCTGCCATATATCTAACCATTTCGCCCCGGGCCATTTTTGCATAGGTACCCTTCGTTACCAATCTGCCCCCAGATGATTCGCAAAATGTGATCGTAATATACCGATCCTCAGGAGACAGATATTTTTCTATACATTTTGAGTACTCTTTTGATGCCAGGTTAATTATGATCCCACTGTCATCTCTTACCTCATGATATAACCTGCTACCCCAGAAATCGTATAAGTTTTTTGTATCCCCTATAGCAGCTTTTGCCTGCATTTCAAGACGATACGGTGTTACTCCATCCATTGGCTTTAAGGCACCATAAAATGCAGACAGTATCCTCAAGTGGCTTTGCACATATTCTAACTGCCTGGTTTCAAATACTGCCGGAGCCATATACTGAAAGGCAATCCCTTCATAAGCCATGATCGCCGGAGTCAGCCTGCTATAAAGGTCCATATTCTCTAACCTTTCAAAATTCTGCTCTGCGATCTTGTCATTACATTTCCAGATCGCCTTCAGTTCTTCTCTGGACTTCTTCTTCAGCCAGTTCAGTATTTCCTTTGTCTCCTGTACAAAAACAGGGAATCCTGCTGACTCAATACTGTCTGTATCCACATTCATCTTTTTTGCAGGTGATAATATGATCTTCATCCGTTCAGTTCCTTAAGCATATTTTCAGGATCATCTGCTGCTTTAACCTTGTCATTTGCTTTTACAATGATCCCCTGTTCATCAATAAGATAGGTAGTTCTCACAACTCCCATGGAAACCTTGCCATAATTCTTCTTTTCTTTCCACACATCATAGGCTTCGATCACCTTACGCTGTGGATCTGCCAATAAGGTAAATGCAAGCCCATATTTTTCTTCAAATTTCTTGTGGGATGCTACAGAATCTTTGCTTACTCCAAGAATAACTGCACCTTTTTCTGTAAACTGAGGATATCTCTCTGAAAAGCCACATGCCTGTTTGGTGCAGCCTGGTGTATTATCTTTTGGATAAAAATATAAAATCACTTTTTTACCTGCATAATCGCTTAATTTATGTACATTTCCATTCTGATCCGGTAACTCAAAATCTGGTGCTTTTGTACCTGCTTCTAACATATCATGTGCCTCCATTTCTTTTCCATGTTCTCTCAGAGTCTTTCATGCACCTGCTTTTGCGGCTGATTTTTCTCCTGCGTCAGCTGAATCTCAGTTATTACAACATAACCCTGGAACCTTTAAAATCCTATTTTTAGAATGTATCTCCTATACGGTATATTCCAAATTCCTTGTGTCCAAGAACCTCTGCCTTAGTCAGTTCACCATTTGCCACAGCCACCATTTTATCAAAGATCTCCTCACCTATATCCTGTGGGGTCTTTCCTTCTGTGATGATCCTACCAGCATTTATATCAATATTATCCATCATTTTTTCATAGGTTTCAGGATTTCCTGTAACTTTGATCACTGGCGCAACAGGACTGCCGGTAGGAGTTCCCCGTCCTGTGGTAAAAAGAATGATCTGAGCTCCACCTGCAACCATGCCTGTAATAGAATCAATATCTTCACCTGGTGTATCCATGAAATAAAGGCCGTGCTTCTTCGGATCAATACTTTCTGAGTACTCTAAAACGCCGATCACAGGACTCTGCCCTGCTTTGTGAATGCATCCAAGAGATTTTTCTTCTATAGTTGTAAGTCCGCCTGCAATATTGCCCGGTGTAGGCTGTGTACCCCGAAGGTCCACTCCATAAAGCTTTGACTTATCTTCAATGCGCTTGACCATAGCTGTAAGTTTATCACCCATTTCTTTTGTTACACAACGGGCTACTACCAGATGTTCTGCGCCTATAAGTTCTGTGGTTTCGCTAAGGATACTTGTACCTCCCAGTTCGATCAGCTTATCGGAAGCTGCTCCTACAGAGGGATTACCTGCAATACCACTGGTTGGATCGCTGCCTCCGCACTCCAGACCTAAAACAAGTTCACCGATATCAAATTCTACCTTGTTTTGAACAGAAAGTTCTCTGGCCATTTTAGCTGCAATTTCAGCGCCTTTTGCAATACATCCCAGTGTACCGCCGCACTCCTGGATAATAACAGTTTCAATAGGCTTTTTACTCTCACGGATCTGATCCGCTACCACATCCGGCTGAATGCCTTCACAGCCTAGACTGACAACCAGCACTGCTCCTACATTGGGATTTTTTCCAAAGCCAACCAGAGTATTTACAGTCTGAAGGTAATCTGCACCCACCTGACAGCAACCGTGCTGATGAGGAACTGCAACAGCCCCAGGCACTAATTCAGCAATTTTCTGTGCTGTCTCGCTGGAACAGACAGATGTTGGCAAAATCAACAGATGATTTCTTATCCCAAAAGTTCCATTTTCTCTTTTGTATCCCATTAATTTCATAATTATATTTCCCTTTCTTCTAACGGTCACCGCGACCTCTGCCTGATTCTAAGTTCTGGGTATGAACCCAGTCGCCGACCTTGATATCACAGCTGGCAGTACCTATACTCTCACCATATTTTACCACGGTCTCTCCTGCTTTGATCTCTTTGATCGCGATTTTATGGTATACAGGGATGTCCTGGTTTGCTTTGATCTCTTCTCCATCTACATTGAGCATTTCTCCGGCATTTAAATGGCGGATCATAGTTACCACATTATCCTTATCGGTCATGTATACGTAATTTTTCATTTTCTCTCCTTTGATCCAATCGTATTTTTCTACTGTAAGCTCAACTATAACAAAGTATTTTCTTACATTTTCCCTTCAAAAACATCAATCTGGCAGCTCTTCATTGTTTCTAATGCAGCTTTGTGTTTTTCTGGTGTTACACCGGCACAGCAATCAGCATCTACAGATATGACAGTTTCTGGATATTTAGCTTTTAAAATAATAGCATTGGATACAACACAGATATCTGTGCATACACCGATCAGTTCAATCTTATCATCCTCTGCAAATCCATCCCAGTTCAGCCAGCCAAATGTCGGCTTATCTATGTATTCACAATTTTCTATTTCCAGTCCGGGAACAATCTGCCAGCCGTCCGTCCCTTTAACGCAATGCTTTACTGGCAATCTCTTTCCTTCTGGCGTTTCCAGATAATTTTCCCCATGAGTATCTCTGGTAAAAATAATCCGGTCACCTCTATCTGCATATTCTTTGATTTTCGCCTTAACATTTGGCACAATCGCCTGGGCTTCTTTGCTGCCTAACGTTCCTGTTATAAAATCATTCTGCATGTCAATTACAACTAAAATCTTACTCATTTTATTTTACCTCCACTTTTATCCTGTTTATATACCACTGTTGTCCTTTAAAATCTGCTTAATCCCTTCTATATTATCCGCAAAATAAATTCCAGCTTGTCTTTCTTTTGAAGATAGTCCTTTACAGATCATATGATCAAGCAGATCCTTCAAACTATTGTAATAGCCGTTTAAATTATAAAGAATACACGGAGCATCCAACTGTTTCAAAGATACTTTTGACATAACTTCTGCGATTTCTTCTAATGTACCTGTACCCCCAGGAAAAGCAATGAAAGCATCTCCCAATTCAATCATTTTATTCTTGCGCTCTGACATATCCTTTGTAATGATCAATTCAGTCAATCCATCATATTGAAACTCTTTATCTATAAAAAACTGCGGTTCAACTCCGATTACATTCCCGCCAGAACTCAGAGTACTTTCCGCAAGCATGCCCATTAATCCAGTTTTGGAACCTCCATAAACCAGAGTGTTTCCACTGTTTCCAATCCACATTCCTAATTCTCTGACTGCCTCAGCCAGCATTGGATCATTCCCTTCTAAAGCTCCAAGATATACTGTAATATTCATTTTCCTTTTTCCTTATCCTATCGAAATCCTCTATTTAAATAATCGTCCATTGCTCCGCATTTTAAAGCTTCATCCTGCTGTTGTATCATTTATATAGAGAACAATATGTTCACTATACTGCTATACTTCACACCTGTGTTCCAACTTCGATCAAGTGACCATCCAGATCATAAAACCGAACAACCTGTTGACCCCAGCTGCAGGTCATAAGCTTATTAGCATACTGGATAGACGGATACAGACGTTCCAATTTTTCTATAAATGATTTTATATCCTTTTCCTCAAAATATAACTCAGACGAATTATGCTTTGATGTTATCTTTTTTCCTAAAAAGCTGGTCCAAATTTTTTCATCCTGAAGTACAAGACCTTCCGTTAAGATCACATTCCCATCCTGCTTCAAAACCACATCAAGGCCAAATAGATCATGGTAAAACTGCTTTGCTTTTTCAATATCTTTTACAACGATTAAAATATTTTTTAATTTCATAGATTATCTCTTTCATCCTTTTCCATTTTCCGTATTTAAAACCCATGCAAATGCTTTTGCAATTCTCAAAACCGGATCTTTAAAATGGCCACCCTGATTCCATTCTAAAGCACATTGTACCTCTTCAGTTTGCATCCATGCATATAATTTCCGAAGGCAGTCTCCCACATTTGACATAACTGGGCTCTTCGTTTTTTCTTCCTTATCACCAAGACTGAGATAAACAGATTTGCTTTTAATTTTCTGCTCTTTCAGGTATTCAACAAATCCAGGAAACCAAACAGAAGGAGAGGCTGCTGCCACACCATAAAATATATCCGTTTGACACGATGCCCATAATGCAAAAAGCCCGGAAAGGGAATAACCTCCAATATAATATATCTTGTTTTTATCTGTACAGATTTTCAAGATCTCTTTCAGAGTTTGCCAAGCACCATCACCAAAGTTTTCGTTTCCAAATACAGCCGGCGCTTTCCATGGAGTTAGCTCCTGATTCCAGCTATCGACCTTTACAGCGATAAACTGAAAGTCCTTGTTTACAAGTTTTCCGATCTCCATAACCTCATTTTCAATTTCAGGCAGATCATGATCACCTACTGGCTGGATCAAAACAACCTCTGCCTCTGGATTTCCATATTCATATATCGTCATCCGGTCATCAGCCCTTCTCTTAAATAACATATTATGTTTAGTATAAAACACAGGCTCTTACTACGTCAACTATAGTCCGAACATTGCTATATAAATATAAAAAGAAACTGGCTTATTTTATCATTTACAAAAAGCGAGGAAAATCAAGGCTTTCCAGACTTTCAAATACACAACTTTTTGTGTAGAAGGCCCTCAAATATTTACCCGCAATATTCCCTACTAACTTGTGATATTTAATCTATAACACATATAACAATAAAATAGACAAAGAAAAAGTCCGGAAAACCGCATTTCTGCGCAGTTTCCGGACTTATATCATTCATTATCAGTCTATACCATGATGTCAATTTTTTAAAGAAGTTTCATGCAACTATCAGATTATTTACCCATCTGCTTAGCAACTTCTTCTGCAAAGTTCTCTTCTTTTTTCTCCATACCTTCGCCAGTCTCGAAACGAACGAACTTCTTGATTGTGATATTTGCGTTATTAGCCTTAGCTACGGAAGCAACATACTGGGATACACTCTGCTTGCCATCTTCTGCCTTAACATAAACCTGATCCATCAGACAGAATTCTTTTAATTCTTTGTTGATACGTCCCTGGATCATGCCCTGGATAACTTTCTCTGGCTTGGAAGCTTCCTTAGGATCGTTCTGAATCTGAGCGATCAGGATTGCCTTCTCATGCTCGATGAATTCTGGGCTAACTTCATCACGATTTGTGAAGGTTGGCTTTAATGCAGCTGCCTGCATTGCTACATTTCTAGCCATCTCCTTAACAGCATCATTGATAACGTCAGTTTCAACATCTACTAAAACGCCGATCTTTCCGCCTGCATGGATATAGGAAGCAACAAAACCGTTCTCTTCTGTTACTTTCTCAAAACGACGGATGTTCATATTCTCACCGATGATAGAGATCTGGGAAGACAGAGCCTCTTTTACAGTCAGAGTCTCATCTTTTGCCCACTTTTCAGCCATAAAGCTGTCCATATCAGCTGCTGAAGAAGCCAGTGCCTGAGCAGCTACATCTGCTACATATGCCTGGAACTTAGCGTTCTTAGCAACGAAGTCTGTTTCAGCATTTACTTCTACTACTACAGCAGTTTTTTCATCAGCGGACATTGCAGTATCAACGATACCTTCAGCTGCAATACGTCCAGCCT
The DNA here is from genome assembly GCA_900541315.1 of uncultured Clostridium sp. GTDB lineage: Bacteria > Bacillota > Clostridia > Lachnospirales > Lachnospiraceae > Enterocloster. The sequence goes on from UQJF01000029.1 coordinate 16,095, forward strand.
TCTTAGCTGCACCTGCAAGTCCTTTTTCTCTTAAGAACTCTACAGCCTTTTCCATATCGCCGTCAGTAGCTGCAAGAGCTTTCTTGCAGTCCATCATTCCGGCACCGGTTGTTTCTCTTAACTCTTTTACCATTGCTGCGGTTACTGCCATTTTGTCATCCTCCAAATATTAAATTTAAAGTTTTTTGATTACGCTTCTGCGTTCTCTGCTACGAAATCAGCTGGAACTTCGATCTCCATTGCGCCTTCTAAAACTTCACCCTGCTTTGCTTCAATAACAGCGTCAGCCATCTTGGAAACGATCAGCTTAACAGCTCTGATAGCATCATCGTTACCTGGGATCACATAATCAAGTTCTTCTGGATCACAGTTAGTATCAACGATACCGATCAGCGGAATACCCAGAGTATGAGCTTCCTGTACGCAGATGTGCTCTTTCTTAGGATCTACGATGAAAATTGCATCTGGAAGTTTCTTCATATCCTTGATACCACCCAGATTCTTCTCTAACTTATCCCATTCTTTCTTTAACTCGATAACTTCCTTCTTAGGAAGAACATCGAAAGTACCGTCCTGAGACATAACCTCGATCTCTTTCAGTCTTGCAATACGGCCCTGTATGGTCTTGAAGTTGGTCAGCATACCGCCTAACCATCTCTCATTTACATAGTACATACCGCAACGCTCTGCTTCAGTCTTAATAGCTTCCTGAGCCTGCTTCTTGGTACCTACAAACAGAATGTTTCCGCCCTCAGCTGCGATGTCAGATACAGCCTTATAAGCCTCATCTACTTTGCCTACAGACTTCTGTAAGTCAATGATATAGATGCCATTTCTCTCTGTGTAGATGTATGGAGCCATCTTAGGGTTCCATCTTCTTGTCTGGTGACCGAAATGTACACCAGCTTCCAGTAACTGCTTCATTGAAATAACGCTCATATTCTTTACCTCCGTTTGGTTTTTAACCGGTTTATTGAGCTTAAACCAGTCGCATCCGCCTGCTTCTCGTGCTTCCCGGAAGACCGTTTCCGGCACCTTTCCGCGGAATCCACAGACGTGTTTTTTATCAACTTTATGACTATAACATAAAAAATGACAGTCTGCAAGTGTTTTTTACAGACTGTCTAATAGTTTTGTTACGGTTCAGCCATGCGCTGGCTTGAATGAGGGAGTGTGTTGCAAGCTTGCTTGCATAAGCACTTTCTCATCCAAATCAGCATATGGTGGAACCACCAAGCTTCTTGTTTTCATGAATATGGAAACAAGAAGCTGTCATAGCTGAACTGTAACATAGTTTTGCAATATAAGCAGGAAATCAGTTATTTCAAGTTGGAATTAGAGGCTTTTATGGCTTTTAATTCGTCAAATACCACATCATTCAGAACCTTGATATAGGTACCTTTCATACCGGAAGAACGTGACTCAATAACACCGGCGCTTTCAAATTTACGCAGGGCATTGACGATAACGGAACGGGTAATACCTACACGGTCAGCAATCTTGCTTGCAACCAGGATACCTTCATTTCCATCCAGTTCTTCAAAAATATGGATAATGGCTTCCAGTTCAGAGAATGAAAGTGTACTGATCGCAGATTTAACGATCTGCACCTTACGTGTTTCTTCTGCATTCTCTTCATTTACGGAACGCATCATTTCCAGTCCTACAACTGTAGTACCATATTCACTTAAAATAATATCATCAATATCATACTGACTGTCTGAACGATAAATAAATAATGTCCCCAGTCTCTCTCCGGCAATATCGATCGGAGTAATGATAGCCTGATATTTCTTTACATTCTCCTCTTCAAATCCAAGAGTTGCCAAATTTACATTTTCCTTTGTAGACAATACACTGAGCAGACGTTCATTCAACATCTTATCTACATAACCGCCCACCTGATCTTCGATCAGCTCTTCTATTTCATCCACCCCAGGCCAGATACTTACACCAAGCACCTTGCCCTTTTTGCTGATAACAAGAATATTGGATAACAAAATTTCACTTAACACTTTGCATATGTCATTGAAAACAACTTTATGCGAATTATTGTTATGCAATAGCTTGTTGATTTTTCTTGTTTTGTCCAACAACTGAACGCTCATGACTGAAACCCTCCTTATCTCAATTGTATACTCTACAAATATACTTTACTAATAATTGAATTTTAACACAATTTTTGTCCAATAACAATAGTTTTTTGAAGATTTCATGTTTTTCCGAAAATAAAAAAGAACATGTAATGGCAAAAAAAGTGCCTGCACATGGGAATGTTCCTGTACAGGCACTATATCTCTTTAAAAAATCATATATTCATAGCTTTTTTGCTATTTCTGCTCTTCTGCCGGTTTATCCATACGATATCCGCAGGTTTCATTTGCACAGAGAAGTTTATTTCCCTTTTCCACCATATAAGAACCACATTTAGGACACTTTAATATAGACGGCTTCTGCCAGGACATGAAGTCACAGTCAGGGTTTGCCTCACAGCCATAGTATAAACGGCCCTTCTTTGTCTTCTTGCGTACTACCTCTTTTCCGCATTTCGGGCAAGGCACACCTATTTTTTCCAAATATGGTTTTGTATTCTTACATTCCGGGAAACCAGGGCATGCAAGGAATTTTCCATGAGGACCATATTTTACTACCATATGACGTCCGCACTGTTCACAGATCTCATCTGTTACTTCATCTTCAATCTTAACAGATTCTAATTCTTTCTGGGCAATGTTTACTGCTTCATCCAGATCCGGATAGAAGTTCCGGATAATAGTCTTCCATGTTACAGTTCCATCTGCCACACGGTCCAGTAAGGTCTCCATATTTGCAGTAAAGCTTAAATCCACAATACTTGGGAATGACTTCTTCATAATGCGGTTTACCACTTCACCTAGCTCTGTTACGTAAAGATTTTTATTTTCCTTTGCAACATAACGTCTGGCAATGATCGTTGTAATTGTAGGCGCATAGGTACTTGGACGGCCAATGCCCTGTTCTTCCATTGCTTTTACCAGAGAAGCTTCTGTATAATGAGCCGGCGGCTGTGTAAAATGCTGGCTTGGCTGAAGTTCTGCCAGTTTTAACTCCATTCCGCTTTCAATAGCTCCTATCACCTGTTTCTTTTCTTCTTCATCATCTGAAGCTACATAAACAGACATGAAACCATCAAAAGAAAGGCGGGATGCAGAAGTTGTAAACATATGTTTCCCTGCACGGATCTTTACAGAAGTCGTCTCATAAACAGCCGGAGACATACGGCTGGCTGTAAAACGCTTCCAGATCAGCTGATACAAACGGAAAAGGTCTCTTGGAAGAGATTCCTTTACCATAACAGGTGTCAATGTGATATCTGTAGGGCGGATAGCCTCATGAGCATCCTGGATCTTACCTGTATTCTTAGCAGAAGCTTCTCCTGCCGCTGCGTAATTTTCACCATAGTGTTCTTTTACAAAAGAACGTGCTGCTGCATCTGCTTCATCTGCTACACGGGTGGAATCCGTACGCAAATAAGTGATCAAGCCAATAGTTCCATGACCTTTTACTTCAACACCTTCATACAGCTGCTGTGCAATACGCATGGTTTTCTGAGTAGAAAAGTTTAATGCCTTGGAAGCTTCCTGCTGTAAGGTACTGGTGGTAAATGGAATCGGTGCTTTTTTAATACGCTCGCCCTTTTTTACCTCATCAGCCACATAGCTGACACCTTCCAGATCCTTTAAAACAACATCTAGCTCCTCTTTGCTGTGTATCACTGATCTGCTGCCCTTTACGCCTTCTTCATTTGCCAGACCATAATACTTTGCATCCAATGGCTTTTTGCTTCCGGCTATATTTAACATCGCATCCAGATTCCAGTATTCTTCCGGGATAAATGCATTGATCTCATCTTCTCTATCACATATCATACGAAGGGCTACCGACTGTACACGGCCTGCACTTAAGCCTCTTTTAACCTTTGCCCATAAAAGCGGACTGATACGATAGCCTACCATACGGTCTAACATACGTCTGGTCTGCTGTGCGTTAACCAGATTCATATCCAGCTCTCTCGGAGCCTTCAAGGATGCTTTTACTGCATTTTTTGTAATCTCGTTAAAGCTGATGCGGTATACCTGTTTATTTTTAAGTTCATCCAGCTTCAAAGCCTTCATCAGATGCCAGGAGATTGCCTCTCCCTCACGGTCCGGGTCCGTTGCCAGATAAATCTTATCTGCCTTTTTTACTTCCTTGCGCAGTTTTGCAAGTACATCCCCCTTTCCCCTGATAGTAATATATTTTGGCTCATAGTCGTGTTCCGGATCAAAGCCTAACTGGCTTTTTGGCAGGTCTCTTACATGACCGCCGGAGGCGTCTACTTCATAATTACTTCCCAAAAACTTTTTTATGGTCTTCACTTTTGCAGGTGACTCTACGATTACCAGATGATTCGCCATTGTAAACTCCTTATTCCTGTTCCTATATTTATGCGCCTTATCCCCAATAACCCCTTAATGTTCTCTCGGAGTCTTATATTATGGCAGGATACATCTGTAAACTGCAACAGACCTTTAAAACAGTTTTTTCGTATAATAAAGTCCTGCTGTCCTCACAGCATATCCGCCAAGTTCTAATTCCAGAAGAGCATCCATAGACTGGCTGACAGACAGCCCTGTTTTTGATGCGATCTCCTCTATATGGCGCGGTTCGGAATCCAAGCAACTATACACCATTTTTTCTTTCTTTGCAAGTCCCTTCTGTTTTTTTTCAGAAAACTGTTCTTTCTCTTTTACAAAAATCCCCAGGTTTTCAAGAACTGTTTCCGGTGAAAAAAGAACCTGGGCGCCTTCTGCGATCAGCTGGTTGCATCCTGTACTTAAAGCATCTGTGATCCGGCCTGGAAGGGCATAAATTTCTTTTCCCTGTTCTAAGCCTGACTGGGCAGTAATAAGCGACCCGCTTTTTTCTTTTGCCTCTATAACCAGGATAACATCAGAAAGACCACTGATGATACGATTGCGTATAGGAAAATTTCTGGGTACAGGAGGTGTTTTTAAAGGATACTCAGAAATCAGTCCCCCATAAAATGGGATATTTTCGTACAAGTCAAAATTACTCCGTGGATAGCACTGATCTACTCCACAACCAAGAACTGCATATGTCATTCCGCCAGCCGCCATTGCTCCCTCGTGACCTGCACCATCAATCCCCAATGCCATGCCGCTGATGATCTGAATACCGGCAGCAGCCAATTCTTTTGCCATATAACCGGCTGCTTCCCTTCCATAAGCTGTACAATTTCTTGCACCGATCACTGCTGCAGTCGCTTTATCCTCCTTAGGAAGGCTTCCCTTTACATAAAGTCCTAATGGATAATCATATACAGAATACAGCCGTCTTGGATATTCTTCATCCAGAGGCGTAATAAAATAAATGCCTTTTTCACTTAATTTATAATATTCCTCTTCCAATCTGGAAAATTCCCCTTTCCAGGCATCAAAGCGGAGGGCATTTTCTTCTTTTTTAAAGATCCCCTTTTTCCATAATTGTGTTCCTTCTATATAATATGCCTGCTGAAAACCTCCTGCCGCTTCTCCTATGCGGCGTATCTGTAAAGCCCCTGCATCCGGCAGATGACATAACCAGTATAAAAATATTTTCTCTAATGCTTCTGTCCCCATATCCGTTCCTCCAACGCCCTGTAGCCAAAGGCTTCTGATAAATGTTCTTTCTGGATCCATTCTTCACCAGCCAGATCTGCAATTGTCCTTGCTGTCTTTAGTACTCTGTGATAACCTCTGGCACTTATTCCTCTCGCTTCATATACCCGTCTTGCAAAACGTTTCTCCGGCTCTTTTAACTTACAGAAACGCTGTATCTCTTTCTGTCCCATACGGCTGTTGTTTCTGATATCCGTTCCCTGAAAACGTGTAGCCTGTATCTTTACTGCTTTTTCCACCCGGCTTCGTATAACAGCTGAATTCTCATTTTCCGTTGTCCGGTCTTCTAACTCTGCAAATGTCACAGGTGCAGCTTCCACACATATATCAAAACGTTCCAAAATAGGTCTTGAAAGCCGGTTTAAATAATTTTGTATCTGCACAGGCGTACAATTGCATCTGCTTCTGTCCGGGAAAAAGCCGCAGGGACATGGATTCATGGCTCCAAGAATCAGAAAATCTGCCGGAAATTCATAGCTTCCTGCCACACGGCTTATTGTGATACGGTGTTCTTCTAAAGGTTCCCTTAGTGCTTCTATAGCGCCTTTACTGAAATGAGGCAGCTCATCTAAAAATAAAACGCCTCCGGAAGCAAGGGATAACTCCCCGGGTTTTGGCACTTTTCCACCACCGGTAAGACCCTGGGGAGAAATCGTGTGATGAGGACTGCGAAAAGGTCTTTGTGAAAGCAGAGGCTGTCCTTCTGGCAGCAGACCGCAAAGACTGTATATCTTGGATATCTCTATATTTTCTTCCCAGGAAAGATCAGGGAGAATGGTTGGTATCCGCTTTGCTACCATAGATTTTCCTGTTCCTGCACTTCCGCACATCAAAAGACCATGTCTTCCGGCTGCCGCCACTTCTGCTGCCCGGCGCAGAACGTTCTGACCGCATATTTCCCTGAAATCAAAGGGATATTCTGATTTAAATGTACGATTATTTATTGTGACCGGCATTTTCTGATCCATGCTTTCAAAATTCTCTTGAGATACCACTTCCTGCAAATGAAGAAGCGACTTTATACCTATGATCTGTATCCCTTCTACTAAAGCTCCTTCTGCCATATTGGGTACTGGTAAAAAGCATCGGCGAAATCCCATTTTCTTGGCAGCCGATACCAGGACCAGTACGCCCCTTACTGGTTTTACGCTGCCGTCTAACCCCAGTTCTCCGATCAGAAGAGAATCCTTCAGTTTTTCTGCTGCCAATAACTCAAAAGCTCCTAAAACTGCAGCTGCAATTGGCAGATCAAAAGCCGTTCCTTCCTTTTTCATTCCTGCTGGTGACAGATTTACTGTGATTTTTTTTGCCGGAAGCTGAAGATCTGAGTTTTTCAGTGCTGTCCTGACCCGCTCCTGAGCCTCTCTTACCTCCAGTGCCAGCTGCCCTGAAATGGAAAATCCCGGCAGTCCATTCGATACATCTGATTCAACAGATACCAGAAATCCTTCCATTCCATGGATCCCGGCACTGTTTATCTGCGTAAACATGCGCAACGCTCCTTTCTGTTTTCCTGAGATTGTTTTTTCCTGTGGAATTAAAAATAGAATTAATAAAGAGATGTAGGTATCAAAATAATGCATTTAGAAAAAAATGAATTACAGATAGTTTCAGTTTATCCAAGAAAAGAATAAATTGCAAGCACATTTTAACATGGATATGAAATATAGTTACAGTTCAGCCATGCACCTTCTTGTTTCCATATTCATGAAAATAAGAAGCATGGTGGATCCACCATCCACAATAAAAAGGCTTGCTCAAAATGATTGAAATTCCGTCATAAGGGGACGAAAACGTAAAGGCAGATGACTTCTCTGACAATCTGGATTCTTTCTCTGTTCAATGGCAATGGCAGTAAAGAAAGTCTTCCAGAGTTTTTCCCAGTCCTTTTCATCACTTTGTATACATATTTTTTCCAGTTCATCACTGGAAATCTCTGCCAGGAACCACTTTTCACCCTTTACATGGACCGCTGCCTTTCCTCTGCCTATATCACAGATCAGCCAGTTTTCCTCCGGCAGACGGTCTGCAAAGTAAGGTGCTATCAGCTCTGCCACATCATTTTTCGGCTGTATCTTTCCTACTAAAAAGCTTTCCGACATCTGGGAAAAACGCAAAAATTCAATAAACTGATGCTTTTCGTTATATACGCTTCGACACAGTTTAAAAACTTCATAAACAGCAGGGATCTGAAGCTGGTCAGCAGCAGATGCACCCCGCAAAAACAATACCTTCAGATACCGGTATATCTTATCTGCACGCAATATATCTTCGCTAAGACAGACCGCATACAGCTGCTCCTGGATCCGGGAATTTAAATGCCTGCGTACAGTTTCCATCACCTTTTTTACTTTTTCCGATGATGGAACGCACTCTACATAGGATGAAAAAAGTTCTACATTCTGTCCGCTGTTTTTGATCTCCAGGCGCAGTTCATCCTGAGGGATCTTACTCATTCCCGCATCATAAATACAGCTTAATATACCTTCGTAACCAGGCTCACATACAAAAACCGTCATATCCGTCTCTCCTGTTCATACTACAGCTGGCCAAATATAGCACTATTTGATGCTTCTTTTACCAGCTGATCCTTTAAAATCACGTTTTTTTCTTCTTCCAGGTGCATATCATCAAACAGGGATAATTGCCTGTAACTGTCCCTGTTTTCTATATCCCATACTTTCCGCCTCTCATCCCCTATAAGGGCGCTGGTGATGGAATCTTCATCCAGTCTGAAGGAAACTTCCATTTTTCCGGAACAGGTGATAAAATAACGGGCCCGCTTTAAAACAACTCCTATCCGTTTTAAACCATCAAAATCCAATTTCCCCTGCTTTCTGGCAGAGATGATACGTCTGGCAGATTTCACCCCTACCCCAGGTATACGAAGAAGCTGTTCGTAAGAAGCTTTATTTATCTCTACAGGAAAATCTTTCAGATTCTGCAGTGCCCAGTCGCACTTGGGATCCAGAAATAAATTAAAATTAGGCTTTTTTTCAGAAAGAAGTTCCTCTGCCTTAAATCCGTAAAAGCGCAGCAGCCAGTCTGCCTGATAAAGCCGGTGTTCTCTTAAAAGAGGCGGTCCTCCCGGAAGGGATGGCAGATGGCTGTCCTCATTGACCGGAACATATGCAGAGTAAAAGACACGTTTTAAACCAAAATTATGATAAAGAGCCTGCGTCACAGAAAGCATCTGAAAGTCATTTTCCGATGTAGCACCTACGATCATCTGGGTACTCTGACCGGCAGGAACAAAGGCTTTTGTTCCATAATATCGCTCTGTAAGGGCAAGACCATGGCTTTCTATCCCGCCGGAAAGTATCATAGAATCTTTTTCTGTCAGATCCGGATGTATAAGGGAAGCACCGCCTGCAAAACCGGCTCTGTCAGAAGGATATAATTTCTTATATCCTCTGTCATACCCTAGCAGACGCCCAGACAACGCAATTCCCTGCTGTACCTGCCGCATAGGAGCCAGTATCTTCTCTCTTGTCTTTCCAGGAGCCAGATTTCGAAGGCCTTCAGCTGTAGGAAGTTCTAGATTGATGCTCATACGGTCCGCAAGAAAGCCCATTCTCTCTACCAGTTCCCTGGAAGCACCGGGAATGGATTTTACATGAATGTAACCATTGAAATTATACACATTCCTCAGCTTATGAAGAGTTTCATAGATCAGCTCCATAGTATGATCCGCTGTAGACAGAATACCAGAACTTAAGAACAGACCTTCAATATAATTTCTCCTGTAAAATTCCATGGTAAGTTTACAAACTTCATCCGGAGTAAATGCAGTCCGCAGCGTATTATTGCTGCACCGGTTTACACAATACTTACAATCATAGATGCACTGATTGGTAAAAAGGATCTTTAGTAATGAAATACATCTTCCGTCTGCCGCAAAGCTGTGGCAGATACCTGCCTCTGAAGAATTTCCCAGGTGTCCTTTCTTTCCTCTGCGCTCTACTCCGCTAGAAGTACAGGCAACGTCATATTTGGCTGCGTCCGTAAGTATTTTCAGTTTTTCATCTATAGTAAGATTCTCCTGTATCAGCATCTCATCACCACCAGAACATTTGTTTGATTGTATTTTATCACAGTATCTCCGCAAATGCAACAGAAATCGAACATTTGTTCTTTTGTCTGATGATCAGTGATTGCTTTATATGGATAATGTTGTATGCAGATAAACACTCTTTGAACCTAACGTGCCATACGATGTACTTAATTGCATTCCCAATATATACGACAAAAAACACGGCAGTGTGTACATTTTACGCCATACTGCCGTGTTATCAGGTCACTTACTTATGGAGTAACAGGTGATACCCTGTTACTATACTAATACTTATATTAATGATGTGAGTGTCAAAAGTAAATATTGCCACTCACTGATGTAACCGGATTGCTCCATTGCTATGCAATTCCCGCAATCC
>UQJF01000030.1 GCA_900541315.1 uncultured Clostridium sp.
ACGAGATGTAGCTCCGTCTCGTGGGCTCGGAGATGTGTATAAGAGACAGGGTACATAGAAAAGGAGAGGTGTATATGAAGAAAAGATTTGTAGCAGCGTCACTGGCAGCCATGATGGTACTGAGCATGACAGCATGCGGAGGCGGAAATACCGCTACTACTGCAGCACCGGCAGAGACCAAGGCAGAGGAAACAACAGCAGCAGAGGCTAAGGAAGAGTCTAAGGAAGAAGCAAAAGAGTCTGAGGCATCAGCAGAGAAAGCTCCGGAAGATTACACCGGTACAGTAGTTGTGTATTCTCCTCATGATGCAGATCCGTTAAATGCAGGTGTGAACCTGTTTATGGAGAAATATCCAAATGTTAAGGTAGAAGTAGTAGCAGCCGGAACTGGAGAACTTTGCAACCGTATTGCAGCTGAGTCTGCTAATCCGATTGCTGATGTACTCTGGGGCGGAGGTGCTGACTCACTGGCTGCATTTAAGGATTATTTTGCACCATATGTGTGCGCAAATGATGATGTGATCGCAGAAGAGTATAAGGATCCAGATGACAAGTGGATCGGTGAAAGCCCACTGCCAATGGTACTGTTTTACAATAAAGATCTGATCGAAAAAGACGGAATGACCATTCCTGAGTCCTGGGAAGATCTGACAAAGCCTGAGTGGAAGGGAAAAATTGCATACTGCCTGCCATCTAAATCCGGTTCTGCATATACCCAGTTATGTACTATGATCCTGGGACATGGCGGTAAGGAAGATGGATGGGATTTCATCAAGAAACTGTATGACAACCTGGATGGAAAGATCGTTGATTCTTCAGGTAAGTGCCATAAGATGGTAGCTGATGGTGAGTTCTATGTAGGGCTTACTCTTGAAAAAGCAGCTGTTCAGTACAAGGATGATCCTTCAGTTGGATTTGTATATCCAAAGGATGGAACCAGTGCAGTTCCTGATGGTGTAGCTCTTGTTAAGGGATGCCCGAACGAAGAGAACGCAAAATTGTTCATTGACTTTGTAACTTCCAAAGAGTGCCAGACAGAGCAGAGTGAAAACTGGGGCCGTCGTCCTGTAAGAAGTGATATGGACGTTGCAGAGGGGCTGGCAAAGCTCAGCGACCTGGTATTGGTTGATTATGATTTTGACTGGGCTGCAAATGAAAAAGAGTCCATTATTGAACACTTTAATGATATTATGGTGAATTGATTTTTAAGAAAATGAAAAGTAAGTAGTGATATGTAAATAAATAATAGAAAGACTGCCTGGCCCTGGCGGGCGGGCAGTCTTTCACATATATAGACAATGGAAAAGTGGGAGTGTCTTTCAGAAAAAGCAGTTGGGAAGTGCATAGTAGAAAGATTCCAGATCAAAAAGGAGGACCAGATATGAGCCATGCAGTGATCATTAAAAATGCCGTGAAAAAATACGGTGATTTTACAGCATTAAACGGGGTAAGCCTTGATATTAAGCAGGGAGAGTTTTTTACCCTTTTAGGGCCGTCCGGATGCGGAAAAACCACTCTTCTGCGTATGATCGCAGGATTTAATACAGTAGACGGAGGTGAGATCTGTTTTGATGACCGGGTGATCAATAATCTGGAGGCTCATAAGAGAGATATTGGTATGGTTTTCCAGAACTATGCTATCTTCCCACATCTGACAGTGGCTGAAAATGTAGCATATGGCTTGAAAGCGAAGAAGTGTCCTAAAGATCAGATTCCCGGAAAAGTGGAAGAAGCTCTGGAACTGGTACAGATCGGCAAATTAAAGGACAGAAAGCCAAATGAGCTTTCAGGCGGACAGCAGCAGCGGGTAGCCCTGGCAAGAGCTTTTGTTATTGAACCGGGAGTTCTGTTAATGGATGAACCGCTGTCAAATCTGGATGCAAAGCTGCGGGTACAGATGAGAACCGTTATTAAGAAACTGCAGCGCCGTCTGGGGATCACTACCATCTATGTAACCCATGACCAGGAAGAGGCACTGGCAATTTCCGACCGGATCGCTGTTATGAAGGAAGGAAATATTATGCAGGTGGGAACTCCGGAGGAAATCTATAAAAAGCCGGAAAATACTTTTGTAGCCGGATTTATCGGCGTTTCCAATTTCGTAGAGTGTGATGTTAAAGGGGATGATCCAGGTAAGGCAGTTCTGGATATTAAGGGAGAATGCTCTATTATCTGTACTTTAAAAAAGCCATTTAATGGTAAAGGCATCATTTCCGCAAGACCGGAGCAGCTGTTTTTTGATGATAAAGAGGGACTGCCGGGAACTATTACCATTTCCACATTCCTGGGAGATTTTATTGAATATGAGATCCTATTGGATAATGGACAGACTGTACAGTTAAATGAGTATACAAAGGATGTACATGAGTTGCGCCCGGACGGTGAAAAAGTAAAGGTAAACTTTGATATCCGCGCCGTAGGCGTATACGATGCAGCGACCCGGGAGGTGATATCATGGTAAGTTCCGGAAAAAAGTTAGACTTCTGGTTCTGGGTGAAAGTGGCAGTTGTGGGATTTATGCTGGTATTTCTGATCTATCCCTTCTGTACCCTGATCACCCGAAGTTTTTTCTCAACCAAGGTAGACGGTTTTACTTTTGAAAACTACATCAGGTTTTTTACAAAGAAATATTATTATTCCGCTTTAGGAAGAAGTATTTTTGTATCCGTGGTCACAACGGTTACAACGCTGATCGTAGGTGTTCCTATTGCCTATGTAATGTCACGGTATAATATATGGGGCAAGCAGTTCATCCATATTTTTATCATCATGAGCCTTATGAGTCCGCCATTTATCGGTGCGTATAGCTGGATCATGCTTTTTGGACGTTCTGGACTGGTAACAAATATGTTTTCCCAGTTTGGTATCCACCTTCCAAGCATTTACGGAAAACTGGGTATTATCTTGGTATTTACCTTTAAGCTGTTTCCTTATGTGTATCTGTATACATCCGGTGCTATGGGAAGTATTGACTCCAGCCTGGAAGAGGCAGCAGAGAATCTGGGAAGCAATAAGCTTCGCAGACTGTGGACTATTACACTGCCGGTCGTCCTTCCATCTATTGCAGCTGGCGCGATTATGGTATTTATGACCAGCCTGGCAGACTTTGGTACTCCAATGCTCATCGGTGAAGGTTATATGGTACTTCCGGTTCTTGTATACAACGAGTACATGAGTGAGATCGGCGGAAATGCCCATCTGGCAAGTGCCCTTTCTGTAGTGGTGGTATTCTGTTCTACTACAGTCCTTCTGGTGCAGAAGCATTTTGTTACAAAGAAGAATTATGTAATGACTGCCATGCGCCCGCCAAAGGAAGAAGAACTTCACGGAGTAAAGCGTTTCCTGGCAACATTCCCGGTTATGCTGGTTACATTTATAGGTATCCTTCCTCAGATCGTAGTCATTGTCAGCAGCTTTATTAAGAGTGATTTTACAGGATTTAAGAAGGGATTCAGTCTGGGAAGCTATATTACTATTTTTAATCGTCTGTGGACCAATATCCGCAATACATTTGTATTTTCAACCATTGCTATTGTATTTATCATCATCATCGGTATGCTGATCTCCTATATCGTTGTGCGGCAGAAGGGCTTTGCAGGACAGTTAATGGATCTGCTGATCATGTTCCCGTTTGTAATTCCAGGCGCTGTTCTTGGTATCAGCCTGATCGTAGCGTTTAACAAGGAACCGGTGATCCTTACAGGTACAGCAGTGATTATGATCATCGCCTTTGTTGTACGAAAACTGCCTTATACAGTACGCTCCGGCAGTGCTTTTTTGCAGCAGATGGATCCAAGTGTAGAAGAAGCTTCTATCAGCCTTGGGGTATCGCCTATGCAGACCTTTGTTAAGGTAACAGCAAGATTAATGGCACCTGGTGTATTATCCGGCGCTATTTTAAGCTGGATCACCTGTATCAATGAGCTGTCTTCCAGCGTTATGCTTTACGGCGGCAAGACAAGTACCATTTCTGTAGCTATTTATACAGAGGTTGTAAGAAACAGCTTTGGTACAGCGGCAGCGCTGGCATCGATCCTTACTGTCAGTACAGTTATTTCCCTGCTTATCTTCCTGAAGGTAAGTAAAGGTAAGGTATCCATTGTTTAAACCAATATACTGCACAGCAGTGTGGTATAAGCAGGCAGAAAATCGGCCATAAAGGCAGGTGCAGGAAAGACTCTGCGAGGACATTCTTCAACATAGGAGGAACAAAAAATGGTAAAATTTGGAACTGGCGGCTGGCGTGCGATCATCGGAGAAGAGTTTACCAAGGAAAATATACAGAAACTGACCTTAGCCATGTGCCTGAAAATGAAGGCAGAACATAAAGATACAAAAAGTGTGGTCATCGGTTATGACCGTCGTTTCCTTTCCAAAGAGGCTGTGATCTGGGCATGTCAGATCCTTGGAAAAGAAGGAATCCATGTACAGTTTGTAAACCGCAGCGCACCAACACCTCTGTTAATGTTTTATGTGATGAAACATGAACTGGACTATGGAATGATGGTCACAGCCAGCCATAATCCGGCAATCTACAATGGTATCAAGGTGTTTACATATGGAGGAAGGGATGCAGATGAAATCCAGACAAAGGACATTGAAAAATGGCTTTTGGAAGCAGAAAAACTGTATACACCATGTCATGAAGAAGATGGGCAGATGCCGCCGCCAGGTTACACAGAACTGGTGAAACAGGGCATTGTAGAAGAAATCAATCCAATGAATGAATATCTGGATAATATCTTATCTGTGATCAACGTAGATGCGATCAGAAAGAGAGATTTAAGGGTAGCAGTTGATCCCATGTATGGTGTCAGCCTGACGGCTTTAAGCACCATTCTGGCAGTTGCAAGATGTACGGTAGAGACCATTAATGCCCAGCATGATACGCTTTTTGGAGGTAAGATGCCGGCACCGGCACAAGATACCCTTAAGAACCTTCAGAACTATGTGCTGGACCGTTATTGTGATATTGGCATTGCAACGGACGGTGATGCAGACAGGTTAGGCGTTATTGATGATAAGGGGCATTATCTTCATGCCAACCAGATTTTAGTTATGCTGTATTATTATCTTCTGAAATATAAAGGATGGCGGGGGGATGCTGTGCGCAATCTGGCAACTACCCATATGTTAGATAAGGTAGCAGAAAGCTTTGGCCAGAAATGTTACGAAGTGCCGGTAGGTTTTAAGTATATTTCTGCAAAGATGCAGGAGACAGGTGCGATCATTGGCGGTGAATCTTCCGGTGGGCTGACTGTAAAAGGACATATCCATGGAAAAGACGGCATCTACGCTGCAAGCCTTCTTGTAGAAATGATCGCTGTTACAGGTAAGAGCCTTTCTGGAATTGTAAAGGATATTGAAGACCAGTATGGGGAAACTCATATGGAAGAGCGCAGCTATCGCTTTACAGCAGAAGAAAAGGCGCGGATCCATAGAATGCTGTTAGAAGAACAGAAACTGCCACAACTGCCGTTTGAGGTGTCCCGTGTTTCTTATCAGGACGGCTGCAAGGTCTACTTTAAAAATGGCGGCTGGGTAAGCGCCAGATTTTCAGGTACTGAGCCGCTGCTGCGTATCTTTTGCGAAATGGAAAAAGAGGAAGATGCAGTTCGCGCCTGTGTGGTATTTGAACGCTTTTTGAGTCTGTAAATATATGGAAATACAAAGCTTTTTCTGGTATATTATGAGCGTAGAGAAAAACAAGCGTCTGCATAGCAGACATTTGTTTTTCGCAAGCCATTAACGAACGAACCGTCCGCGACAGCGGACAGTAAAGCACGCGAGTGCGTGGTTCGTGAGTTTTATAGAGCGTAGAGAAAAACAAGCGTCTGCGCAGCAGATATTTGTTGCCAGTCAAACAAGGGGCGTTATAGTATGTATACAGGAAAAGCAGATAGAAATGCAGCATATAAAAAGAACAGGGAATGCAAACAAGGGCGTTCCCTGTTCTTTTTATATGTTGTATTATCTGGGGCTGTATTATCCATTGGTGCAGGTCTTACAGGCTGCAGCCAGAAGGATGCTCCGGTGCAGGAACCGGCAGAAACAGAAAACTATGATCTGTCTGTATTTACAGCACAGGAACCAGAAGAATGGAAGCCTGTGATCAAGGAATTTGAAGAGCGAACCGGCTGGAATGTAAAGGTGGAAACAGGCTCAGCAAAGGAGATGCTTTCCCGGCTGGAAAACAAAGAGGCAGAATGGGATGTGGCTTTTGGTATCAGTGCGGATGCATTAGAAGAAGGAAAGGAATACTGGCAGGCATATAAGGATGCCTGGACCGGATATTCGACCGTATCCTTTGTTATTTTATATAATACTAATGTAGTGACCTACAGAGAACTGCCAACTGGCTGGGATAGTTTGCTGGAGCCACGATGGAAAGGCCGTGTGGCAGTGCCGGATCCCCTTAAATCAGATATGGCTGCTGCCGCTTTTACAGAGGCGGCCCAAAACAGTGAAAAAGAAGAATTTCTGGATTTTTTAGCAGAAAATATGCAGTATCAGATGCCAGAAACCTTTAAAGAAGTGGAACAGGGCATTTCTGACGGCCGTTATTCCATTGGCGTTACCTCAGAAGAGGCAGCGAAAGCGCTGTTGGCTGCAGCGCAGGATGTAGATTATATTTATCCTGAAGAAAGGGGATGCCTTTTTGAAGAAGGAACTGCTATACGAAAAGGAACTCCCAATATAGATGCTGCAGAAGAATTTGTGGACTATACTATCTGCGATGATACAAAATGGCTTTTACAGACCCAGCTTTTACGTCAGCCTGCAAAAGATGCTGTTACCAATAAGGATACATCTGCTGAGGATCTGAAGCAGAGGCTTTTAAGTCAGCAGGAAGTTTTAAGTACCTGGAAGACCATTATGGAAGAAAAGGGCAATGCAGTTCATGAACAGTAATGGAGAAGGCAGGAAAAAGATGAGGATATTAAATAAGCTTTCATTTCATAAAAAGATCTTCCTGGCCTGTCTGCTGACAGCGCTGGTGCCTTTATTGTGTTCCAGCGTGGTTATGATCCGGCTGTTTACAGCAGCTCTTGAACGTCAGGATTTAGATGAAGGGCGGACTCAGATCACAAAGGCAGAGGCAAGACTGGAAGCAGTTTTTGAAAAATGCGAGGAAGCCTGCCAGACTATTGCAGCAGATAAAAAAACGGCCCGGACTATGATCGAAAAAAGTGAGGCAGACCATCAAAGGGAAATGTATCTTTCTTTGTATCAGGCTACACAGGAAACATCCGGCTATGCTCAGTTTTCCATTTATGATGCAGGTGGTCATCTGCTTTATACAACTGACACAGAAGGAAAGGAAAAAGACCTGCCAGTATTCTGGGGGCTGTTAAGAAAGGCATCAAAGACAGATAATATTGTATATTACCGCACAGATCCTGATCTTTCTATTACAGACAGAGATATTTTGCTTCAGGGGGCAAGACCGTTATATACAGAGGGAGGTGCCAGGACTGGTTATATTGTTTTTGATTTTACCAGGGAAAATTTGGATGACCTTTTAGGAGCAGAAGTGTCATCTGGTGATATGCTGCTGCTTTTAGATGCCCATAAACGGACGGTGTACTGTTCAGGTCAGGACAAGATCCAGGTTCGCCCAGGTGACAAGATGGAAAAGATACTGGAAAACAGGAAAATGTCTGATGCAGGCCATGACAGGGAACAGTATATGGTAAGTAACAAAGGCAAAAACGGATTTTATTTTCTGTTATGCCGCCAGGCACCCATGAGCCAGCCAGCTGTTCAGACCATGTGGACTGTCAGCCTGTGCCTGTCGGCGCTGGGATTATTTTTATGTCTGGCTGTATCTGGTGTACTTACAGGAAGTATTGCCCGCCCGGTACAGACATTAGACGAAGCTATGGAAAAAGTAAAAAAGGGAGATCTTTCCATCCGCATCCATCCGCAGTCAAATGATGAAATGGGTCGCCTGACTAGCAGCTTTAACCAGATGACGGAAGATCTGGGGCGATATCTGGAAGATAAGGTTCAGAGGCAGAAAGACCTTAATGAAACAAAATTAAAATTATACCAGACCCAGTTAAATCCTCATTTTCTCTATAATACACTGGATACTATTAAATGGGAAGCGAGGATACGCCAGGTGCCACGGATCGCTGTGCTGGCGGAAAATCTGGCGGTTATATTGCGAAAAAGCATTTCCAGTAAGCTGTTTATCCCTTTAAAAGAGGAATTAGAGACCATTGACAGTTATGTAGAAGTACAGGAGATCCGTTTTACCGGACGTTTCTTGTGCGAAAAGGAGATACCGGATCAGTTAGAGGAGTGCCTGGTTCCGAAAATGATTTTACAGCCATTAGTGGAAAATGCTATCCTACATGGTCTGGAAGGCTGTGAAAATGGATATATCTGTATTTACGCAGGTCGTGAAGGGGATGTTTTAAATATTTCTATCACCGATAATGGATGTGGAATGAGTCCAGAGATACTGGCCTGGATCAACAGCCCGGAACCAGAGAAAAGGGACGGGCACCTGGGGCTTTATAATATTATGAGGATATTAAAATTGTACTATGGAAATGAATATGGTCTGAAGGCAGAGGTGACAGAAGATGGAACAACTGTCACTTTAAGTCTTCCTGTCAGGATGGAGAGGGACGATGTATAAAGTAGTAGTGGTAGAAGATGAAGAAATCGCCAGAAAAGGTATTATATTTACTATTAACTGGGAAGCGTTAAACTGCATGATCGCTGGGGAAGCAGCCAATGGGGAAGAAGGGGCAGCGGTGATCCGCCGTCTTTCGCCGGATATTATTGTTACAGATCTGAAAATGCCCCGTATGGACGGCGTGGAAATGATCCAGATGCTACGTTGTGAGGGAAACAGGGCGAAATTCATTATCCTGACAGCTTATGGGGATTTTAAATATGCCCAGAGTGCAGTGAAGCTGGGAGTCAGTGATTACCTGTTAAAACCATTAAAAGACGGTGATCTTGAACAGGCAGTGACTCGTATTATTGCCCAGTTAGAGGAAAGAGACCAGATCCGGCAGAAGGAAGAGGAGAAAACGCCTGTTTTCCGGTTTAATGCAGGCAGAAAAGCGAAAAATAAATATGTAGAGCAGGCAATTAAACATATCTGTGAACATTATAAAGAAGATATCAATATCAGCACTGTGGCAGAGCAGCTGCAGATCAGCGAAGGCTATTTAAGCCGCGTATTCAAAAAAGAAACGGATTATACATTTACAACCTATCTTTCCCATTACCGCATGAAGGTGGCAATGGAATTATTAAAAGAGGGAAAGTTAAAGGTATATGAGGTGGCGGATTCAGTGGGGTATTCAGATACTGCCTATTTCAGCGCCCAGTTTAAAAAAGTAGTGGGGATAGCACCATCAGAGTACCAGGAACGGGTCCGGGGATATTGATACACTGTTTTGCTCCAGGGAAAAAGTGTGTACATCAAAAAATAATTATGTTATCATAGTGATAAGCTTGTTAAAGGGCAGAAGTGCAGGACGATACCCGGGGAGGTGGCCATATGCTTATATTTAAAGACATCTTGGGACATGAACAGATTAAAGAGCATTTTCAGAACGCTGCAGCAACGGGAAAGGTTTCCCATGCTTATATCTTAAGCGGTGAAGCAGGGATGGGAAAGAAAACCCTTGCCAATGCTTTTGCCATGACGCTTTTGTGTGAAGAAGGGGGAAAAGAGCCGTGCATGCATTGTCACGCCTGTAAGCAGGTCCTTTCTGGAAACCACCCAGACCTGATCTATGTAACACATGAAAAACCGGCCAGTATGGGTGTAGATGATATACGTGAACAGATCAATGATACTATTATGGTGCGCCCGTACAGCAGTCAGTATAAGATCTATATTGTAGATGAAGCACAGAAAATGACGGTGCAGGCCCAGAATGCCCTTTTAAAGACCATAGAGGAGCCGCCGGCCTATGCAGTGATCATGCTTTTGACTACGAATCCGGATGCATTTTTACAGACCATTCTTTCACGATGTGTACAGCTGAAACTGAAACCATTAAAAGACTCTGTTGTGAAGGGTTATCTGGAAGACAAGCTTCAGGTAAAGGATGTTCAGGCAGAAATATACAGTGCGTTTGCAAGAGGAAATCTGGGCAAGGCAATCCATCTGGCCCAGTCTGAGGACTTTAAGATGATGTATGAAGAGATTTTAAGGCTGTTAAAAGAGATTAAGGATATGGATATTTCCCAGCTTCTGGATGTGATCCGTAAATTAAAAGATGACAATACGGATATTAAGGAATGTCTGGATTTTATGCAGATGTGGTACCGGGATATCCTGATGTATAAAACAACGAAGGACTTAAACCTTCTTATTTTCAAAGATGAATTTTCGGCAGTAAAGAAGGCGGCATCTTTAAGCAGCTATGAAGGGCTGGAACGGATCTTAGAGGCGATTGACAAAGCCAGAGTCCGTTTGGATGCCAATGTAAATATGGAACTGGTCATGGAGCTTCTGCTTCTGACTATGAAAGAGAATTAAAGTGTTTTTAAGATTTTTAAGAAAGGAAAATAAGTAAAAGAAATGTTGACAGTAATCGGAGTGCGCTTTCGGACTGCGGGAAAGATCTACTATTTTGATCCGGCAGGCCGTCAGATAAAGATCGGAGATCATGTGATCGTTGAAACTGCCAGAGGCATTGAATACGGTTATGTAGTTTTAGGAAACAGGGAAGTAGATGAGACAAAGGTAATACCACCTTTAAAGCCGGTGATCCGTATGGCAACAGATGAGGACCGCGCCATTGAGGCAAAAAATAAAGAAAAAGAAAAAGAGGCATTTAAGATCTGCCAGGAAAAGATCAAAAAACACAACCTGGAGATGAAACTGATCGATGCGGAATATACATTCGATAATAATAAGGTGCTGTTTTACTTTACGGCAGATGGAAGAATTGACTTTAGAGAGCTGGTAAAGGATCTTGCAAGTATATTTAAGACCCGTATCGAGCTGCGCCAGGTAGGTGTGAGAGATGAGACTAAGATCATGGGAGGAATCGGTATCTGCGGAAGACCGCTGTGCTGTCATTCTTATCTGTCTGAGTTTATCCCGGTTTCTATTAAAATGGCAAAGGAGCAGAACCTGTCTTTAAATCCGACTAAAATATCCGGTGTATGCGGAAGACTGATGTGCTGCCTGAAAAATGAAGAAGAGACCTATGAAGTATTAAACAGCAGGCTTCCGGGACTTGGTGATGCAGTTACAACTTCAGACGGCCTTAAAGGAGAAGTACACAGTGTCAATGTTCTGCGCCAGACTGTAAAAGTGATCGTGATCGTGGATAAGGATGAAAAAGAGATCCGTGAGTACAAGGTGGATCAGTTAAAATTCAAGCCCAGAAGGAAGAAGGGCAAAGGCGGCGAAAAACAGGAAGAAGCTGCAGAGTTAAAGAAACTGGAAGCACTGGAAAAACGGGAAGGAAAGTCAAAGCTGAATGATAAATAGTGAAATGGAACACAGCTGGAGACAGGAAGGAAATATCCTTTTAAGAGATGATGAGCGGATCGATGATCTTCAGAGAAATTATTATGGCATTATCCAGAGAAAAGGTACCTTTTGTTTTGGCATGGATGCAGTTCTGTTGTCCGGTTTTGCAGTGGTAAAGCCGGGAGAGAAAGTATTGGATCTGGGAACAGGTACGGGTATTATTCCTATTCTTTTAGAGGCAAAAACAGAAGGAAAGCATTTTACCGGTCTTGAGATCCAGGAAGAGTCTGCGGATATGGCCAGGAGAAGTGTGAAATACAATCATCTGGAAGAAAAGGTGGAGATCGTAACAGGAGATATCAAGGAGGCCGGAAGCAGGTTTGCACTGGCTTCTTTTGATGTAGTCATCAGCAATCCGCCTTATATGAATGATGCCCATGGGATCAAAAATCCGGGAGATGCCAAGGCTATTGCCCGCCATGAGGTGCTTTGCACCTTAGATGATGTGGTAAGGGAAGGCACAAGGGTGCTAAAACCAGGGGGACGATTTTACATGGTCCACAGGCCGAGAAGACTGATCGAAATATTACAGACCATGAAGCAGTATGGTCTGGAGCCCAAACGGATGAAATTTGTACATCCCTATAAGGACCGGGAAGCTAATATGGTACTCGTTGAAGCAGTAAGAGGCGGAAAAGCTTTGATGAAGGTGGAAGCGCCGGTTATTGTGTTTGATGAGAACGGGGAGTATTCACAGGAGATACGGACTACGTATGGGTATTAAAGCGTTTCGGATGCCGGACGTTGATGCGTTGACGCCAGAAGTGGGCGTTCTGCGTCCGGGACAAATGTGCTTAAGCGGAGGAAAAGTACATGACAGGAAAATTATATTTGTGTGCAACACCCATCGGTAATCTGGAAGATATTACCTACCGGGTGTTAAAAACATTAAAAGAGGCAGATCTGATCGCCGCAGAGGATACAAGACATAGTATCAAGCTGTTAAATCATTTTGACATAAAAACGCCTATGACCAGTTATCATGAGTATAACAAGGTGGAAAAGGCAAAATATCTGGTAGAGAAAATGGCAGAGGGAACCAACATTGCCCTGATCACCGATGCGGGAACTCCAGGAATCTCTGATCCGGGAGAAGAACTGGTAAGACAGTGCTATGAAGCAGGTATTCCAGTGACTTCCCTTCCAGGTCCGGCTGCCTGCATCACAGCCCTTACCATGTCCGGGCTTCCTACCAGAAGGTTCTGCTTTGAGGCATTTCTGCCTGCAGAAAAAAGTGATAAAAAAGAGCGCCAGAGGATTCTGGAAGAGCTGAAAAAAGAGACCAGGACCATGATCGTCTATGAAGCCCCTCATCATCTGGTGGCAACATTAGAAGATCTGTATGGGGCATTGGGAAACCGGAAGATCACTATCTGCAGGGAACTTACCAAAAAGTTTGAAAGTGCCTCCCAGACTACCTTTGAAGAAGCACTGGCTCACTACGAAACCGAAGAACCAAAAGGCGAGTGTGTCATCGTCATTGCCGGAAAGCCGGTAGAAGAGATCCGTGAAGAAGAGATACGCGCCTGGGAAGAGATGCCTATTGAAGAGCATATGGAGCATTATCTGTCACAGGGAATGGACAAAAAAGAAGCAATGAAAGCAGTTGCAAAGGACAGAGGCATATCCAAGAGGGATGTGTATCAGCAGCTGCTGTAATGATATTAAGTTTTAGAAAAAAGATAGCTGTCATGCAGAGTATATTGCGTGGCAGTTATTTTTTTTTGATTTACCAATAAAACAATGAAATGTGTGATTCTACAAAATATTCCCTCATTTTTTGTGCATTTCAAATGGATATTCCCTCATTTTTTGTGTAAATAAAAAATAAATGAGCGAAGCTTTATACGAAATCTTCTTAAAAGATTTATGCGTGATTTTTGCCCGGAAGAGGTCTGATTTATAGGATAACAGGTAAATAAAAGGCTGCCGCACAGCAGACGATTTGCTGAGGCGGCAGCCTTTTATAAATAGTATGAGTTGTTTTATTCTGTTATTTTCAGTCCGGCCAGCTTTGCCAGGGCCAGAATGGATGCTTTGGAAACTTTCTTTCCCTCGTATTCAATCAGATCTTCTGTTCCACCGGTGAAGATATCTGCGTTTTCTGCCTTTTTCAGGATGATGCAGTCATCTTCGACTGTGATCTCAAGGGCGTCTTTTACGTCCAGATCCAGGCTTCGTCTAAGCTCGATGGGAAGAGTGATCCGCCCAAGCTCGTCCAGTTTTCTTATAACCCCTGTTGTTTTCATATAAAATACCTCCTGTTGTTTTAATGTACTCTTAGAATCTGATCTTCTCATAAAATCAAGTACAAAAAGATCCCAGGACAAAAAGATCCCAAGGTACATTCCCCATACATTCCCTAACTTAAGAGACTATAATTAGAAAGTAACAAATTTTGGAAATTAAGTCAATTATCCACTGCAAAAATATTTCTTGACAAAAGTTATCTATTCCTGTAGTATTACTTTGAAGTTCAAAGTATTTCTGCGGAAGGGTAAGAAAAATGACTACAAAAATTATAGGAACCGGTTCTTATGTACCGGCGCAGATCGTAACCAATGATGACCTGTCAAAGATCGTTGAAACCAATGACCAGTGGATCCGCAGCCGCACGGGGATCGGAGAGAGAAGGATCGCAACAGACGACAGTACATCAGATATGGCGGCAAAAGCAGCTAAGAAAGCTATTGAGCAGGCGGGAATAGATCCTGCGCAGATCGATCTGATCATTCTAGGTACTTCATCACCGGATTACTGCTTTCCAAATGGAGCCTGTGAGATCCAGGCAAAGGTGGGTGCAGTTAATGCAGCCTGCTTTGATATCAGTTCTGCATGTACCGGTTTCGTATTTGCTTTAAGCACTGCACATGCCTATATTTCTTCCGGTCTTTATAAGACAGCTCTTGTGGTCGGTGCTGATCTGTTAAGCAAGTTAGTAGACTGGACAGACAGAAGCACCTGTGTCCTCTTTGGAGACGGAGCAGGAGCAGCAGTAGTAACAGCAGCTGAAAGTGGTATCATCGGTCTGAACATGCATTCTAATGGAGCTAAAGGCGGGGTACTTACCTGTGGCAGCCGTTCTACCGGAAACTTCTTATTAGGAAAGAAACCGGAGCTTGGCTATATGACTATGGAAGGACAGGAAGTGTTCAAATTTGCTGTAAAGCAGGTACCGGAGTGCATTAAAGAGGTTCTGGAAGAAACTGGAAATACAGCAGATGATATTGACCTGTTTGTGATCCATCAGGCAAATTACCGCATTATTGAGTCTATTGCAAAACGCCTGAAGGTGGATTTGGAAAAGTTTCCGGTAAACATGGAACATTATGGAAATACCTCCGGCGCATCTGTACCGATCTTACTGGATGAATTAAACAGGGCCGGAAAGCTGAAGCAGGGAGATAAGCTGGTTTTAGCCGGATTTGGTGCTGGTCTTACCTGGGGTGCCATGCTGTTAGAGTGGTAACACAGTAATATATACAGTAATATACACGCAGCGGCTTTGCCGCAGCGGATAAGATAAACTATAAATTTTAATCAAAAAAAGGAGAACAATATTATGTTAGAGAAGATGAAAGAAATTATTGCAGATCAGTTAAGCGTAGATGCAGACAGCATCACAGAGGCTTCCTCTTTTAAGGAAGATTTAGGAGCAGACTCCTTAGATCTGTTTGAACTGGTTATGGCTTTAGAGGATGAGTATTCCGTAGAAATCCCTGCAGAAGATTTAGAGAATCTGGCTACTGTAGGCGATGTTATGAATTATTTAAAGAACAAGGGCGTTGAGGCTTAAGTTTAAGTAAACGCAAAGAACGTTAATAGCAACAGGGGGACGGCGTGCTTACTATAGGAAGCACGCTGTTTCTACAAGACTGCGGGAAAATCCCGGAATTTTGGAGGAAAGAATGAAGACAAGAATCACAGAAATGTTAGGAATCGAATATCCCATCATTCAGGGAGGAATGGCATGGGTGGCGGAACATCACCTTGCTGCAGCTGTATCTGAGGCAGGCGGTCTGGGACTGATCGGCGGAGCAAACGCTCCTGGAGAAGTAGTCCGTGAAGAGATCCGCAAAGCAAGAGAGCTGACAGATAAGCCTTTTGGTGTAAATGTTATGCTGTTAAGCCCACACGCTGATGATGTAGCAAAGGTAGTTGTAGAAGAAGGCATCAAGGTAGTTACTACCGGTGCCGGAAACCCTGAAAAATATATGGATATGTGGAAGGCTGCAGGCGTTAAGGTCATCCCGGTTGTTGCATCAGTTGCTCTGGCACGCCGT
This sequence comes from uncultured Clostridium sp., assembly GCA_900541315.1. GTDB lineage: Bacteria > Bacillota > Clostridia > Lachnospirales > Lachnospiraceae > Enterocloster. The sequence continues at coordinate 15,805 of UQJF01000030.1, forward strand.
ATGGAAAAATATGGTGCTGATGCTGTTGTTGCAGAAGGAATGGAATCCGGCGGACATATCGGCGAAGAAACTACCATGACTTTAGTACCGCAGGTTGTAGATGCTGTATCTATCCCGGTTATCGCAGCAGGTGGTATTGGTGACGGAAGAGGCATTGCAGCTGCATTTATGTTAGGCGCAGAAGCAGTACAGATCGGTACCCGTTTCGTTGTTTCCAAAGAGTCTATTGTACATGAAAATTACAAAGAACGTATTATCAAGGCAAAGGATATCGACTCCACTGTTACAGGAAGAACCCATGGACATCCGGTACGCTGTCTGAGAAACCAGATGACTAGGGAATACATCAAATTAGAACAGGAAGGAAAGTCCTTTGAGGAGCTGGAATACCTGACCTTAGGAACTCTTCGTAAGGCAGTTCAGGAAGGCGATGTAAAAAATGGAACTGTTATGGCTGGTCAGATCGCAGGTCTTATTTCCAAAGAGCAGACCTGTAAGGAAATGATCGAAGAGATGATGGGTCAGGCAGAGAAACTTTTAGGTCGTTGTTAGGTACTTTTGGAACCGCTTTAAAACATGGAGTAATGAATATGAGTAAGATCGCATTTATCTTCCCAGGTCAGGGCGCACAGACCTGCGGTATGGGAAAAGATTTTTATGAGCACACAGAAACAGGCCGTAAGGTATTTGATAAGGCCACAGAACTTTTAGGCTTTTCTGTTCCAGAGCTTTGCTTTGAGCCAAATGATAGACTGGACATTACAGAATACACACAGGCAGCCATGGTCACTGCCAGCATTGCCATGATGAAGGTTTTAGAAGAAAATGGCGTAAAACCGGATGTAGCAGCTGGTTTAAGCCTTGGTGAGTACTGCGCACTGGCAGCAGCAGGCGTTATGAGTGAAGAAGACGCGATCACCACTGTCCGTCAGAGAGGTATTTTCATGCAGGAAGAGGTTCCGGCTGGAGAAGGTGCTATGGCGGCTATCCTGGCTTTGGATGCAGCAGTAATCGAAGAAGTGACTGCAGATATGGATGGTGTGTGGATCGCAAATTATAACTGTCCGGGACAGATCGTTATTTCCGGCAGGAAAGCAGCTGTAGAAGAGGCTTGTGAAAAGTTAAAAGCAGCAGGCGCAAAACGTGCCATTATGTTAAATGTAAGCGGCCCGTTCCACTCCGGAATGTTAGTTGGTGCTGGGGAGAAGCTGGGAAAGGTTCTTGAAAATGTAGAGATACACAAGCCGGTCATCCCATATGCAGCTAATGTGACTGCCCAGTATGTAACAGAAGCACAGCCTGTAAAAGACCTTTTAGTAAAACAGGTTTCTTCTTCCGTAAAATGGCAGCAGTGTGTGGAAACTATGCTGGCAGACGGCGTAGATACTTTCATTGAGATCGGCCCGGGAAAGACACTGGCTGGCTTTATGAAAAAGATCGACAGAAGCGTAAAAACATTAAATGTTGAGAAGTTAGAAGATATAGAAAAGGTAGTAGAAGCTTTAAAAGAGGCATAAAGGAGAATAAACATGCTGGAAGGAAAGATTGCACTGGTTACTGGCGCAAGCCGCGGAATTGGACGTCAGATCGCTAAAACATTAGCGGCAAAAGGCGCATTTGTGATCGTGAATTATAATGGTTCTGCTGCAAAGGCAGAAGAGGTAGTAAAAGAAATCCAGGCAGCCGGAGGAAACGGACAGGCAGTTCAGTGCAATGTTTCCGATTTTGAAAGCTGCAAGGAAATGTTAGATGCAGTGGTAAAAGAGCATGGACATCTGGACATCCTGGTAAACAACGCAGGTATCACAAGAGACAACCTGTTAATGAAGATGTCTGAGGAAGACTTTGATGCAGTGATCCAGACCAACTTAAAGGGCGTATTCAACTGTACCCGCCACATTGCAAGACAGATGTTAAAACAGAAGAGCGGACGTATCATCAATATCTCCTCTGTATCCGGTGTTTTAGGAAATGCCGGACAGGCAAATTATTGTGCAGCAAAAGCTGGTGTCATCGGTCTGACCAAGAGTGCGGCAAAAGAGCTGGCAAGCCGTGGAATTACTGTAAATGCAGTTGCACCTGGCTTTATTAAAACAGAGATGACAGAAGTGTTAAAGGATGAGATCAAAAATTCCATTTTAGAGCATATCCCCATGAAAGCATTTGGCGAGACAGAGGATATTGCAAATGCAGTTGCATTTTTAGCATCTGATGAAGCACGTTATATTACCGGTCAGGTTATTTCAGTAGACGGCGGCATGGCGATGTAACGAAACAGGTATAGGGCGGAAAAAACAAGGCAGACGGGCGCGTCAAGCTTGCTTGTAAGCGCATGTATGACTTGGTTTTTACATCGGATGCCAATCCGATGCTTCTTGACGGACGTCAGTTCGTCAAGAAGATAACGCCCGAACGGCTGCGTTATATAAGATAACGCCCGTCTTACACTGGCAAGGCAAGAATAGAACAGGAGTTAAAAATATGAATACAAGAGTAGTAGTAACAGGTATGGGCGCTATTACCCCAATTGGAAATAGTGTAGAGGCTTTTTGGACTGCGGTTAAGTCAAACACAGTAGGCATTGCACCGATCACTCATTTTGATACAGCTGATTTTAAGTGCAAGCTGGCAGCGGAAGTAAAAGATTTTGATCCAAAACAGTATATGGATCCGAAAACTGCACGCCGTATGGAAACATTCTGCCAGTTTGCAGTAGCAGCAGCAAAGGAAGCTCTGGAAACATCCGGTATTGACATGGAAAAAGAAGATCCTTTCCGTGTTGGCGTAAGCGTAGGCTCCGGTATTGGTTCCTTACAGGCTTTAGAGCGCAACGAAAAAAGACTGTTAGAAAAAGGACCGGGAAGAGTAGAGCCATTATTAGTACCATTAATGATCAGCAACATGGCAGCAGGAAATGTTTCCATCCAGTTTGGTCTTAAGGGAAAATGCATTAACGTAGTAACTGCATGTGCAACCGGTACACATTCCATCGGTGAAGCATTCCGTTCTATCCAGCACGGTGAGGCAGATGTAATGGTAGCAGGCGGTACAGAAGCAAGTATTACACCAATTGGTGTAGCAGGCTTCACCTCCTTAACAGCATTAAACACCACCGATGATGTAAAGAAAGCATCCATCCCATTTGATCAGGACAGAAATGGTTTCGTTATGGGCGAAGGCGCAGGAATCGTAGTATTAGAGTCCTTAGAGCATGCCCAGGCAAGAGGAGCTAAGATCCTGGCAGAAGTAGTTGGATACGGCGCAACCTGTGATGCATACCACATCACTTCTCCTGCTGAAGACGGAAGCGGTGCTGCAAAGGCAATGGAATTTGCCATGAAGGATGCAGGCATCACCCCGGAACAGCTTGATTATGTGAATGCCCATGGAACCAGCACCCATCACAATGACTTATTCGAGACAAAGGCGATCAAACTGGCTTTAGGTGATCATGCAGATAAAGTAAAGATCAACTCTACCAAGTCCATGATCGGCCACTTATTAGGCGCAGCAGGCGGCGTAGAGTTCATTACCTGTGTAAAGAGCATTGAAGATGGTTATGTACATCCAACAGTAGGTCTGGAAACACCAGGTGAAGGCTGTGACTTAGATTACACCATGCATGAAGGCGTATCCATGGATGTAAATTATGCCATCAGCAACTCTTTAGGCTTTGGTGGACATAATGCCAGCTTGATCGTGAAGAAATTCACAGCATAAGGAAGGAGAACGTGGACAATGAATATAGATGAAATCCTGACACTGGTTCAGGCTGTATCTGATTCAAAGCTGACCAGCTTTAAACTGGATCAGGGCGATATGCACATTTCCCTGAAGAAAGAGAAAGAAGAAGCAAAGATCATCACAGTTAGTGCACCTAGCGCTGTCGCAGCTGTTCCGGCTTCAACCGCTGCACCTGTACTGACTGCAGCTTCCACAAGTGTAAGCACAGAAATACCTGCAGCAGCACCAGAAGCAGCAGAACACCATGATATTGCTTCTGATAAAGTCATCACATCTCCATTGGTAGGAACCTTCTACAGCTCTTCCTCACCAGATGCAGAAAGCTTTGTAAAAGAAGGAGATACTGTGAAAAAAGGCCAGGTACTTGGCATTATCGAAGCAATGAAGCTGATGAACGAGATCGAAAGCGAATATGACGGCGTTATTGAAGCAATCCTTGTAAATAATGAGGAAGTAGTAGAGTACGGACAGCCATTATTCCGTATTAAATGATAGATGTCTCCTGGAACCTTTCCAAATGAAAAAGGTTCCGGGAGAACATTGTATCACAGGAGGACAAAAATCATGTTAATGGGTATTAAAGAAATCCAGGAGATCATTCCGCACAGACATCCATTTCTCCTGGTAGATTGTATTGAAGAATTAGAGCCGGGCGTAAAGGCTGTTGGATATAAATCTGTAACTTATGATGAGCCATATTTCAGAGGCCATTTTCCACAGGAACCGGTTATGCCAGGTGTCCTGATCGTGGAAGCACTGGCCCAGACCGGCGCAGTAGCTATTCTTTCCCAGGAAAATTTCAAGGGAAAGACCGCTTATTTTGGCGGATTAAACAACGTAAAATTCAAACACAAAGTAGTTCCAGGTGACCGTTTAAGACTGGAATGTGAGATCATTAAACAGAAGGGACCGGTTGGCGTAGGAAAAGCAACTGCTACTGTAGATGGCAAGATTGCAGTTGTTGGCGAACTGACCTTTATGATCGGATAAGACTGGTCTATAGGAGATTAAGTATGTTTAACAAGATATTGATCGCAAACAGAGGTGAGATCGCAGTCCGTATTATCAGAGCCTGCCGTGAAATGGGTATCCGCACAGTTGCAGTTTACTCAGAGGCAGATAAGGATAGTCTTCACACGCTTCTGGCAGATGAAGCTATTTGTATCGGCCCGGCTCCTTCCAGTCAGAGCTATCTGAATATGGAGCGTATTCTCTCTGCAACTGTTGCAATGAAGGCAGATGCCATTCATCCGGGCTTTGGCTTTTTATCAGAAAATGCCCGTTTTGCAAAGCTTTGCCAGCAGTGTAACATTACCTTTATCGGACCATCTGCTGAGATCATCAACCGCATGGGAAATAAGTCAGAAGCAAGAAATACCATGATACAGGCTGGAGTTCCTGTTGTTCCGGGAAGCAAAGAGCCTGTATACACAGCAGAGGCCGGTCTTGCCATGGCAAAGGAGATCGGTTTTCCGGTTATGATAAAGGCTTCCTCCGGTGGCGGTGGAAAGGGAATGCGTATTTCCAGAAGCGAAGAGGATTTTACAGAGCATTTTAATGCAGCCCAGTTAGAGTCTGTAAAGGGTTTTTCCGATGATACTATGTATATTGAAAAATATATTGAAAAACCCCGCCATGTGGAATTTCAGATCATGGGTGACAAGTTTGGCAATGTTGTTCATCTGGGAGAACGTGACTGCTCCATCCAGCGCCGTCATCAGAAGGTAATGGAAGAGTCTCCATGTGAGGTCATTTCCCCAAAGCTTCGTAAAAAAATGGGTGAAGTTGCAGTAAAGGCAGCGAAAGCCGTTAATTACGAGAACGCAGGAACCATCGAGTTTTTATTAGATAAAGATAAAAACTTTTATTTTATGGAAATGAACACCCGTATCCAGGTAGAGCATCCGGTAACAGAAATGGTTTCCGGCATTGACCTGATCAAAGAGCAGATCCGTGTGGCTGCAGGAGAGCCGTTAAGTGTGTCACAGGAAGATATCCAGATCAAGGGTCATGCCATTGAATGCCGTATTAATGCGGAAAACCCGAAGAAGCGCTTTATGCCATGTCCGGGCTGTATTACCAACGTGCATATCCCAGGTGGAAATGGCGTCCGTGTGGATACACATATTTACAATGGTTATAAAGTACCGGCCAACTATGATTCCATGCTCATGAAGCTGATCGTTTATGATAAAGACCGTGCATCTGCTATTGCGAAAATGCGCAGTGCGTTAGGCGAAGTTATCATAGAAGGCATTGAAACAAATATTGATTTTCAGTATGAGATCCTGGAAAATGAAGCTTTTCAGAAGGGTGATACAGACACAGGATTTATTGAAAAGTATTTTCCGGACTACGTAAAATAAATTTTAGAAATTTAATCTGGAATTTCCTCCGTGACTAGTACAGTTATTTACAAAACGATGTACCAGGCCGTGGACCGATATTTATGATCCTGAATAGGGATAATGCAGAAAGGAAGTTGTCGTATGCTGCGCAACATGTTCAGAAAAACGTATACAAAAATAGATACCAAATACAGACCGGTAAGCCAGGAAGGGGAAGAACCATCTATCCCGGAAGGTTTATGGCGCAAATGCAATAAATGCGGACAGCCGATCTATGTGGAAGACGTAAAGAACAATTATTATGTATGCCCCAAATGCGGCGGCTACTTCCGTGTTCATGCTTACCGCAGGATCGAAATGCTTACGGATGTGGGAACCTTTGAGGAATGGAATAAAGAAATGCCATTTTCCAATCCTTTAGACTTTCCTAACTATGAGAAGAAGGTAGAAGCAGCCAGAGAAAAATCCGGCCTGAATGAAGCTATTGTCATTGGAAAGGCAAAGATCGATGGAAATCCTGCTGTTGTAGGTGTGTGCGATGCCCGCTTTATTATGAGCAGTATGGGGCATGTAGTGGGAGAGAAGATCACAGAGGCAGTAGAACGTGCTACAAAGGAAAAGCTTCCGGTGATCCTGTTTGCCTGCTCCGGCGGTGCCAGAATGCAGGAAGGAATTGTTTCCCTGATGCAGATGGCAAAAACTTCCGCAGCCTTAAAACGCCACCATGAAGCAGGACAGCTGTTTATCAGCGTCCTTACTGATCCGACTACCGGAGGCGTGACCGCAAGCTTTGCAATGTTAGGCGATATCATCATTGCAGAACCAGGTGCACTGATCGGTTTTGCCGGTCCAAGAGTTATTGAGCAGACCATTGGGCAGAAGCTGCCGGAAGGTTTCCAGAGAGCTGAATTCCTGTTAGAGCATGGCTTTGTAGACATGATCCTTCCAAGAAAGGATCAAAAGCATGTGATTGGACAGATCCTTTACATGCACAGAAAACATGATATGGCTGTGGAAAAAGATGCTGTAAAAGCAGATACTGCTGTTAATGTATCAGAAGCCCGTCAGAAAAAGGAAAACACAGAAAAGAGTGCCTGGGATACAGTTCTCCTTTCCAGAAAAGCAGACAGACCAACGGCTTTAGATTATATCAACTCTGTTTTTGATGAATTTATAGAATTTCATGGCGACCGCTGCTTTAAAGACGATGGTGCTATTGTAGGCGGTATTGCCATGTTCCATGGCATGCCGGTTACAGTTATCGGACAGCAGAAGGGAAAGAACACCAAGGATAATATCCGCCGTAATTTTGGTATGCCATCCCCTGATGGTTATCGCAAGGCACTGCGTTTAATGAAGCAGGCGGAAACCTTTGGACGCCCCATTATCTGTTTTGTAGACACACCAGGAGCTTTCTGCGGACTGGAGGCAGAGGAAAGAGGTCAGGGCGAAGCCATTGCAAAGAACTTGTTTGAAATGTCTTCTTTAAAGGTTCCGGTGCTTTCCATTGTCATCGGCGAAGGAGGAAGTGGCGGTGCTTTAGCTATGGCAGTAGCAAATGAAGTGTGGATGATGGAAAATGCCATTTATTCCATTTTATCACCGGAAGGTTTTGCGTCTATTCTTTATAAAGACAGCAAAAAAGCCCCGGAGGCAGCCAGAGTGATGAAGGTAACAGCAGCTGACTTAAAGGAACTGGGGCTGATCGAGAGGATCATTCCAGAGGAAGAACCGGCAAATACAGATACTTTGTACCGCATTGCAGGCTATATGGACCGGTCTATAATCGGATTTTTTGAAAAGTATTTGAAACTGTCCGGAGAAGAGCTGGCAGAACACAGATACGAAAGATTTAGGAGAATGTGAGAAATGAGTGGGATCAAAGCATTAACAATAGGAGATCTGGTCCTTAAAAGACCGGTGATCCAGGGCGGTATGGGTGTAGGTATCAGCCTTCATAAGCTGGCAGGAGCTGTAGCAGCCTGTGGCGGCATGGGACTTATCTCCACAGCACAGATCGGATTCAGGGAACCTGATTTTAAGACTAATTTTGTAGAAGCTAATCTGCGTGCTATCAGACGGGAAATGCAAAAAGCCAGGGAGATCGCACCAAATGGCGCTATTGGTTTTAACATTATGGTAGCTACCAGGCATTATGACCTGTGGGTCAAGGAAGCCATTAAATGCGGTGCAGATGCCATTGTATCCGGAGCAGGTCTTCCTGTGCGCCTTCCAGAGTATGCACAGGCTGCATATGAGGAAATGAAAGCAGGGATCGCAGATGCAAAGGAAACCTGCGGAGAGATCTGCAAACAGGCAGTAAAAAAAGTAAAGCTGGCTCCTATTGTGTCTTCTGCCAAATCTGCACAGGTCATATGCAGACTTTGGGACAGAAAGTATAAGCAGGTTCCGGACTTTGTGGTAGTGGAAGGACCATTAGCAGGTGGTCATCTGGGCTTTTCCAGGGAAGAGCTGGCAGAGTACGGTGCAGACACCAAAGATGTGCCAAATACCTACAACCAGAAAGCTTACGATAAAGAAGTCCGCTCCATTATGGAAGTAATAAAGACTTACGAAGAAAAGTACCAGAAGCATATCCCGGTAGTAACTGCCGGGGGCATTTATACCCATGAAGATGTAATGCATCAGTTTGAACTGGGGGCAGAAGGAGTGCAGGTAGGCACCCGTTTCGTTACTACCGAAGAATGTGATGCTCCGGATGTTTACAAGCAGGCTTATATCAACGCAAAAAAAGAGGATATCATCATTACCCAGAGCCCGGTAGGAATGCCGGGACGGGCTATTTTAAATCCATTTTTGCAGCAGATCAAAGAGGGAGTCCGCCCGGCTATCAAAAGCTGCTTCCAGTGTCTGGAACACTGCGACATCAGGACCATTCCTTACTGCATTACACAGGCATTGGTAAATGCAGCGGAAGGAGACGAGAATAATGCCCTTCTTTTCTGTGGCAGCAATGCTTACAGAGCAGAAAAAATCGAAAAAGTAGATGATGTGATGAAAGAACTGGTAGGGGAATAATAAGCAGCGCGGTCATCAAAAAACCGGTCATACCTTTTAAATTTTTAAAGGGCATGGCCGGTAATTTTTTTGCCGGAACCTGCATTTTTGGATATGCTAAGCTCTGCCTTTTTCCTGCAAAGAGAACTGAAACTGATACCAAGGACATCTGCTGCCTCCTTAAGCGTCCCGGTCTGGTCCAAAGCCTGTTGTATATAAGCTGACTCAAATTGGCGAAGGGCTTCTTTTAATGGAATTAAATCCCCTTGCAGCAAATGTGCCGGATCTTTGGAATCAGCCGGCTGTTTCCCGGAAGCGGCAGCATTACTTATAGGGCGAAGGATGGACTGGGATTTTGGTGTATGCAGTGGTGTGCAGTGGGCATGGATAAATGAGTCGATCAGTTCTTTCCGGTTTTCTGACAGACAGATCTGCTGTGCCAGATTGGAAATCTCTCTTATATTTCCCTTCCACTCAAGCCCGCTTAATGCAGTCAGCTGGTTTTCAGAAATTGGCTGGTTTTCCAAAGGGCAATCATATTCTTTCGAATAGTGTTCTATAAAAAAGCGTAGAAATAAAGGAATTTCATCTCTTCGCTTTCTTAAAGGAGGTATATGGATATTGGCTACCCGGATCCTGTAGTAGAGATCTGAACGGAAGGTTCCGGCTTTGATCATTTCACGCAGGTCCTGTCCGGAAGTACAGATAATGCGGGTGTGGATCTCTTTAGCAATAAGGGAACCGATAGGAGTTATATTTTTGTTCTGTAAAAAATGTAAAAGCAGAGTCTGGCAATGGGGAGAAAGCTCATTGATCTCATCAAAAAGGACTGTCCCATGGTCTGCTGCTTCTAAAAGTCCGGTTTTTCCGCTGGCAGAGGCACCGGTAAAAGCATTGGGAGAATAGCCGAAAAGTTCAGAGGCAAAAAGCTCCTCTGAAATAGCACTGCAGCTGATCTTTACAAAGGGTTTACCAGATAAAGAACCACTTTTCTGGATATATTCTGCCAGAAAGCTTTTGCCAACGCCGCTTTCCCCGTAAATAAGCACAGAAGCCTGATTGTAGGCAAGAAGATTCTTTTTCGTCCCGGACATATATGAGGCAACGAAGCTGGCGATGGTACTGTAAAGTACTACCGGGCAGAGAACATTAAATCTTACAAACTGCTGCAAAACATTACAAAACTCTTACATGCCTTGACCTTGGAGCAACTCCAAGGTGTATGCTTTCTGCATAAAACAGATATAAATGTACTCTCGGAGTCTTTCCTGCACTTGCCTTTGCGGCCGATTTTCCGCCAGTT
>UQJF01000031.1 GCA_900541315.1 uncultured Clostridium sp.
TCGTTAATGGCTTGTGAAAAACAAATGTCTGCTGCGCAGCCGCTTGTTTTTCCCTACGCTCATTATATCATATCTTAGAAAGAAAAAACAGTCGTGAGAATCTTAACATTCTCACGACTGTTTAAAATCAGCCTGAAGCCTTTTATTTCTGCGCTGTTCCAATACGGACCAATGCACGGTGAAGCTTTGCTTCTGCCAGCTTTACCTCTTTGTCATCCATACTAGACTGGTTCAGTTTCTCTTCTGCCAGCTTTTTTGCCTTTTCGGCACGGGCTACATCAATATCTTCGCTCCACTCCCAGGTAGTAGGGATCAGACGGCATTCGCCGTTCATCATGGTCAGCATTCCGCCGATGCAGGCTGCTTTCCTCTCAGTTCCGTCCTCTAATACCACATGGGCGGTTCCCATTCCAATAGCCGTACAGTAATTCATATGGCGGGCCAGAATGGCAAGGTCTCCGTGGATGGTACGGCAGGATACGCTCTGTACCTGACCGTCAAATACATTTCCGTCCATGGTCGCGATCTGTAAATGGAAGGTCGTCATATACCTGTTCCTCCCTTCTACTGCTGCTGTTTTGCTTTTTCGTATACGTCATCAATGGTTCCGGCAAACAGGAAGCAGCTCTCCGGGATGTCATCGCATTCGCCGTCTAAGATCTTCTTAAATCCGCGGATGGTCTCTTTTAACGGCACGTACTGGCCTTTCATACCTGTGAACTGCTCTGCTACGGAGAAGCTCTGGGACAGGAATCTCTGTACCTTACGTGCTCTGGATACGGTCAGCTTATCTTCTTCAGAAAGTTCATCCATACCCATGATAGCGATGATATCCTGCAGTTCCTTATAACGCTGCAGCACTCTCTGTACAGAACGTGCTACCTGATAATGCTCTTCGCCTACTGTCTCAGGAGACAGGATACGGCTGGTAGAATCCAGCGGATCTACTGCAGGGTAAATACCCTGGCTGGCAATATCACGGGAAAGTACGGTGGTTGCATCCAGATGGGTGAATGTAGTTGCAGGAGCCGGGTCAGTTAAGTCATCTGCAGGCACGTATACAGCCTGTACAGATGTGATAGAGCCCTTCTTAGTAGAAGTGATACGCTCCTGTAAAGCACCCATTTCTGTTGCCAGTGTTGGCTGGTAGCCTACTGCTGAAGGCATACGGCCAAGCAGTGCAGAAACCTCAGAACCAGCCTGGGTGAAACGGAAGATGTTATCGATGAACAGCAGCACGTCCTGATTCTTAACATCACGGAAGTATTCTGCCATAGTCAGTCCGGAAAGGGCAACTCGCATACGTGCGCCCGGCGGCTCGTTCATCTGACCATATACTAAGGCAGTTTTATCGATAACACCGCTTTCCTGCATCTCTCCGTAAAGGTCATTTCCTTCACGGGTACGCTCTCCTACACCGGTGAATACGGACAGACCGCCGTGTGCAGTTGCTACGTTGTGGATCAGCTCCATGATAAGAACTGTTTTACCTACACCGGCACCGCCGAACAGACCGATCTTACCACCCTTTGCATAAGGGCAGATCAGGTCAACGACCTTGATACCTGTTTCCAGGATCTCTGTTGCCGGTGTCTGCTCCTCGTAAGATGGAGCCGGACGATGGATCGCCCAGCGTTCCTTTGCCTCTGGAACAGGTTTATTATCTACAGGATCTCCTAACAGGTTAAATACACGTCCCAGGCATTCATCGCCTACAGGTACGGTAATAGGGCTTCCTGTATCTACTGCGTCTGTACCGCGCACAAGTCCATCTGTGGAACTCATAGCGATGCAGCGCACTACGTCATCACCGATCTGCTGCGCAACTTCTGCGATCAGCTTATGACCGTTGATGTCGATCTCAATTGCGTTCAGCAATGCAGGCAGTTCCCCTTCCTTGTACCGGATATCCAGTACCGGTCCGGTAACCTGCACCACCTTTCCAATGTGTTTCTCTGTCATATATCTATCTCCTCTTTAAGGCTCCTCTGCACCAGCTACGATCTCAGTGATCTCCTGGGTTATGCTGGCCTGACGGGCACGGTTGTAATACAGGCTGAGCTGTTCGATCATCTCTCCTGCATTCTTGGATGCAGCATCCATGGCAGTCCTTCTCGCTGCCAGCTCACTGGCAACAGACTCACACATGGCACCATATACCATACCAGCCAGATACTCCGGCACGATGGCGTCAAACACCGTTTCGCTGTCCGGCTCATATAAGATCAGGGAATGGATCTGTTTCATATCCTTTTCTTCCCCTGAAAGGTCTTCTAACGGAAGCATGGATGATACATCCGGCTTCTGGGAAAGCATAGAGACAAAGTTGGTATAGCCCAGAGCTGCATGGCCAAATTCCCCGGCCTTAAAAGCCCTGCACAATAAAGCTGCGATCTCAAAGCAGTCGGATACAGAAATATCTCCTGCTTCTGCGAATTCTTCAGTTACCAGTTCTATGCCCCTACGTTTGTAATATTCCACTGCTTTCTTTCCGATAGGAAGTACACAGTAGTCTTTCCCGGCAGTCTGGCTCTCCATTTCCTTGAACAGGTTGGAATTGTATCCACCTGCCAGTCCTCTGTCACCGGCGATCACTACATAGCACCATTTTTCGTTTTTGCTCTTCTTTGTATATACAGAAGAAAGATCTGTGTTGCCTGCAGCGATCTGTTCCAGTGTGTTTTCCAGAGTGTGGAAATAAGGCCGGCTTGCATCTGCCCGTTCCTTTGCCTTACGCAGCTTGGAGGATGCCACCAGTTCCATTGCTTTGGTGATCTGCATGGTGCTCTGTATGCTCTTCATACGGAGCTTCACGGCTTTCATATTTGCAGCCATGTGTTCCCTCCTTATACTTCATATCTTCAGCCCCCGCTCCCCGAAACAGGAGAGCAGGAACCCGATATCACTATTATCTGGTCTTTAAAAACCGGTCAGTATAGTCAGCAAGAGCAGCTTTTAACTTCTCTTCTGTTTCGCCTTCCAGTTTTCCGGTAGTACGGATACCTTCCATAGCAGCCACGCCCTGTGCATCACTGTCAAGGAATGTATAAAGGCCTTCTTCGTACGCCTGGATATCTTCTACTTCTACACTGGTCAGGACACCCTTTACTACCGCATACAGGATCGCTACCTGCTTCTCTACAGGTACAGGTGTGCTTCTTCCCTGTTTTAAAACTTCCACGATACGTGCGCCCTGTGCCAGACGTGCCTTAGTGTCTGCATCCAGGTCAGAACCGAACTGTGCGAAGCTCTGCAGCTCTCTGTACTGGGAGTATACCAGTTTCAAAGTTCCGGCAACCTTCTTCATTGCCTTGATCTGTGCATTACCACCAACTCGGGATACGGAGATACCAGGGTTTACAGCAGGCATGATACCGGAGTGGAACAGCTCTGTCTCTAGGAAGATCTGTCCATCAGTAATGGAAATAACGTTGGTAGGGATGTATGCAGATACGTCACCTGCCTGTGTCTCGATGATCGGAAGGGCTGTAAGAGAACCGCCTCCCTTTTCATCAGAAAGCTTTGCTGCACGCTCCAGTAAACGGGAGTGCAGATAGAATACATCACCAGGATAAGCTTCACGGCCCGGTGGACGGCGGATCAGAAGGGAAAGTGCACGGTATGCAACCGCATGCTTACTTAAGTCATCATAGATGATCAGTACGTGTTTTCCCTTGTTCATAAAATATTCACCCATTGCACAGCCTGAATAAGGTGCAATGTACTGTAATGGGCTTGTCTCAGATGCAGTTGCAGCAACAACAATGGTATAATCCATAGCACCGCCTGCCTGCAGCTCAGATACCAGGCTGGCAACGGTAGAACGTTTCTGTCCGATGGCAACATAGATACAGATAACGTCTTTGCCCTTCTGGTTTAAAATGGTATCTGTAGCAATAGTAGTCTTACCAGTCTGTCGGTCACCGATGATCAGCTCTCGCTGTCCTCTTCCGATAGGGATCATGGAGTCGATCGCCTTGATACCTGTCTGTAATGGTTCCTTAACCGGCTGTCTGTCACAGATGCCGGGTGCCGGTGATTCCACCGGTCTATATTCAGTTGTCTCAATAGGGCCTGCGCCATCGATCGGCTGGCCGATGGCATTTACAACACGTCCGATCATTGCCTCGCCTACAGGTACGCTTACTACCTTTCCTGTACGCTTAACAGTCTGTCCTTCACTGATCCCCTGATCAGAACCGAACAGAACGACGGAAACGCTGTTTTCTTCCAGGTTCTGAGCCATTCCGAAGGTACCGTCTTCAAACTCCAGCAGCTCTCCTGACATACAGTTGGTCAGGCCGCTTACTCTGGCAATACCATCACCTACGATCAGAACGGTTCCTGTTTCGCTCTGCTCAATAGCATTCTGGTAATATTTGATCTGGCTTCGGATGACTTTGGATATCTCTTCCGGTTTTAATTGCATTCCATTCACATCCTTTATACGATGATTTCCGTAACGTAACTATTTATTAATTTAATACAGTTACTCCGTAATTTTCTTTTTAAGCCTTGACAGACGTTCCTGAACAGTGCCGTCAAGCTGCTTTCCTTCTAACTCCACGCGGATACCGCCAAGTATGGTGCTGTCCGTTTTCTGTGTAAGAAGGACGGTCTTGCCGCTGATTTTTTCCAGTCTTTCTTTTAATGCCTGTGCCTGTGCTTCTGTAAGGGCTACTGCAGTAGTGACCACTGCTTCCGCAATGTTGTGATCCTCGTTGTAGCGTGCCTTAAACTGTCTGCAGCTGTCACGGTATTCCCGTAGCATGCCGCTTTCGCATAACAGTTTTAAGTAGTTTAACAGATACAGGGAAAGCTGTCCTTCAAAAGCCTTGTCCAACAGCCCTACACGTTCTGTTTTGGGAATGGATGGCTCAGAAAGAAGAGTCAGATAATCTGGGTTCTCTTTGAAAAGAGCCATTATCTGATCCATCTGTGGAAGTATCTCCTCTGTCAGCTTTTCTTCTGCGGCAAGGTCATAGAGACTGTCCCCATAGATCTTTGCGGTCTTGGTCATGATGCCTCACCTACATTCTCAATAAACTCGTCGATCAGCTTCTTATGGTCTTCTTCTGAGATCTCGCGCTCGATCACCTTGCCGGCAATATCCATGGCAATGCCGCCGATCTCATTTTTAATGTCATTAACTGCTTTCTTCTTCTCCTGGGCGATATCAGCCTCAGCCTTTGCCTTGATCCCTGCTGCCTGTGTCTGGGCTTCCTGGATCATGGCCTCACTGCGTGCAGCAGCGTCCTTCTGGGCATTCTGGAGAATGGAATTTGCAGTTTCTTTTGCTTTTGCCATTTCAGCTTCATAATCAGCCTTCATGGCATCCGCTTCTTCCTTTGCCTTTTTCGCATCCTGGATCTGAGAATCAGCCAATGCTCTTCTCTTCTCGATGATCGCGCATACCGGCTTGAACAAGAATTTCTTGATCAGCCAGCACTGGATGAACAGGTTGCAGATCTGGGCAATGAAAGTCCACGGTATGATCGTTACTAATTCCTGTGTTTCCCGCATCTTTCTACCCTCCTGTCTGTGGAAACCGCCTTCTGTTTTTGTGAAGTCTTCACATATTTATATTTGTATGTGTAGACTTTGAAACAGTAAGTGTTTCGTTAAACTTAGGACAGGTAGTTCATGAAAGTACCAGGTGCTACGAAGATCAGAAGCAGACCGGTAACGAAACCGTAAATACCAGTGGTCTCTGCGATAGCACAACCAAGTAACATGGTGCTGGTTACATCGCCCTTGCACTCTGGCTGGCGTCCGATCGCTTCCAGTGCCTTTGAAACTGCGTTACCTTCACCAATACCAGGTCCGATACCTGCGATCAGAGCAGCACCAGCGCCGATAGCACAACCTGCTAAAGCAATACCTTTTGCTAATAACTGAAAATCTGTCATAATAAATTTCCTCCTAGAATAATGTGAATAATATCTTTGATAAGATTTTCTTACTGCGTGTTTTTAACCTTCTGCCGCATTTGCAATATACATGATCGTCAGCATACTGAAAATGAATGCCTGCATGAAACCGGAGAACCAGTCAAAGTAGACAGACAGAATGGCCGGAATACCCACATCAAGGAATGGGATGCTTCCTAAGACCTGCCCAAGCGCACCTGGCAGCCAGCCAAGAAGCGCTGATGTTGCTACCGCCAAAGCTGCATAGATCAACCCGTTGATAACAACGCCAGAAAGAATATTTCCAAAATGACGGCACGCCATACTTACCGGTGTTGCCAGTTCTGACAGGACATTAAATGGTGTCATGACCGGGATCGGGGTAGTAAAGCCCTTTAAGTATCCCAGTATGCCGCCAGCCTTGATCTTATTGGAAGTGATCATAATGAACACTACCACTGCCCAGGCTGCTTCTGTGGAAAGATCAGCTGTAGGGCTTCTCAGACCGGTAAGGCTGATAAGATTGGAAACTACACTGGTCGTAAACAAAGCTGCCACAAATGGGATCAGGTTATCAAACTTTGTTCCGCCGGTATTATTTCTCACAAACTTCTGTGCCTGTTCTACCAGCATCTCGGCCATTGCCTGCCGTTTGGATATATTCTCTACCTTCAGGTCCCTGGTAAACCAGATACACAGTCCCGTAATAAGTATCATTACGATCCAGCTGACCACCAGTGTTTCGGATATCAGGAAATCGCCAAGGACAGGTATGCCTGTAGGGATCCTGAAATAAACCGCAGCACCTGAAATATTAAAATTCATATCCGCATTTTCATCTCCTTTCTTATAGATTTGGCTTTGCTTTTATTATTCCCAGAATGTTAATAAGCTTAATGCTCAAACTTGGGAAAAACAGCGGTATAATGCCCGCCGCAGCATTAACAAATGGTAATACCATTGCCAGAACGATCCATAATAACTGGGCCATGGAACGGTATCTGTAACTTATTTTCATACTCTTGTAGGCCTGTTCATCACTCTGCTCCCCGGATGCGATCTTCTGCACCGTAAGTCCCATAATGAAAAAGTTTCCTACTGCAACAGCTGTACCAATGATGCCACCAATAATTACCTTATAGTCAAATGGTACTGCCTCTGGAAAAAGTTTATGACAGATTGCAAAAGCGACGATCATAAGGACCGTACCTGTGCCGCTCCAGCATGCAATGTGTCCTGTTTCTTTTTTTACTGCCGGCTGGATCTTCATATTTCTACCTCCCTGCTGCACGGATATGCGTTTTACCTGCGCCTATCCCCAATGAGTTATACATGTCTGTTAAAGGATCTCTCATGTTCCCTGTTCTTCTTTTTCGTCGTTTTCTGTTCTTTCATAATGACCAGGTATAATTTATATGCCGTCATAAATGAGCCTCCAAGCCCCATGATAAAGCCGGGGATATAGATCCATCCCCCTATCATAAAATGGCTGTTAAGCCAGCTGCATAAAAAAAGACACAACAGCAGCGGAGCTGCCAGAGAGATTCCCATCTGGCTAAGCAGTGAAAGATTCCTCAGAATATACTGCCAGTCTTTCATAAAATGTATTCCTTTCCTTGTCAATAGTATATCAAACTTTCCGGTGTTTTTTGTTGTTTTTTTATAAATACAATCGGAAAATACCGAAACTATCCCTACAGATTTTGTACAACTTGAATAGATTATACTCGATATCCCATAAATAAGCAATGGTATTTTTTGCATTATTTGCAATTTTTTTTAGACACTCTAACTTTTTTTGTTCGTTTTGTCTTAACAATTTCCTAACGCGCGTTATGCTTTTCACAAACTCTTCGTTTTCTTTTTGACAATTTTTCCCAATACCCCCTCTGTATCTTATTTCCAGACCTTTCTCCTTGCCCGCAAATTATAAATATGTTACAATTCTCCCTACTATACTGCAGGTGTTAAAGATTTTTTGACACCCATAGTGTACTATATTTTTAAACAGGAGGGTTTTATTTAATGGAAATCATCAAATTAATTGGTGTACTTATTGTCGTGATCGGCTTTATCCTGAAATTAGATACTCTGGCTGTAGTCGTTGTGGCAGGCCTTGCCACCGGACTGGTTGCCGGAATGAGTCCTATGGATATCCTGAACACACTTGGCACCGCATTTATCACCAACCGCACTGCCACTCTTTTCATCCTTACACTGCCTGTGATCGGCCTGTGTGAGCGGAATGGTTTAAAAGATAAGGCAGTGGACTTTATCCGTTCTTTAAAGAACATGACCACTGGAAAGCTTATCGCCATCTGGCAGGTCATCCGTACCTTTGCCTCTGCTTTCTCCCTGCGTGTCGGCGGCCACCCCCAGTTTATCCGCCCACTGATCAATCCTATGGCCCAGGCAGCAGCCGTTGTACAGTACAAGGAACTGGACGAGAAATCCGAAGACCAGATCAAAGGAATGTGTGCCGGAAGTGAAAACTACGGCAACTTCTTTGCACAAAACTGTTTCATGGGATCTTCCGGAACTCTTCTGATCGTATCCACCTTAAGCGAACAGGGCTATCCTGTAGACGCGCTCCAGATCGCAGGCCAGTCTGTTCCCATCGCTGTGATCTCTGCTGTTACAGGCATTATCTACGCCCTGATCTTTGACCAGATTTTAAAACGCCGTCTGGCATCTAAAGCCACCAAGGAGGACAAATAATATGACCTGGAACATAAGCACCATTGTTGCAGAAGTTTTCTACTGCATTATCGGCCTTAATTTTATCGCAACAGGCATGAAAGCCCTAAAAGATGATACCTGTGTTAAAAAAGGCACTACCGCCCTTTTCTGGTTCATTCTTGCATTTACCTTTATCATGGGACCTTATCTTCCAAAATGGATCACCGGTCTGTGCGTTGTATTTTTAGCCATCCTTACTGCATTTAAACGTGTAGCCCCAAGCAAAAGCGATATGCCAAAAGAGGCAGAAACCCGTGCTGCTGCTGACAGACTTGGCTACAGCGTATTTATCCCGCCGCTGGTACTGGCTGTCAGCGCTGTTTTAGTTGCTACTTTCTTAAAGGTACTTGGTGCCAATAATGCTATCGGTATCTCCGGCTCCATCGCCCTGGTCACTGCTTTTATCATTTTCAGGCCAAAGGCTGTTTATGCGGTAAAAGACTGTACCCGTCTCACTGACAATGTAGGTGTTACCGGTATCCTTCCCCAGGTCCTGGCAGCACTGGGGTCTGTATTCACAGCTGCCGGTGTAGGCGATGTGATCGCAAGCGGCGTAAGCGCCGTGATCCCGGCCGGAAACCTGTTTGCAGCTACTGCTGTTTACTGTATCTCCATGGCTTTATTTACCATGATCATGGGTAATGGCTTTGCCGCTTTCTCTGTTATCACCGTAGGCATCGGCATCCCGTTTTTGATCGCCCAGGGGGCTGACCCTGTGGTTGTAGGCGCACTTGGCCTGACAGCAGGCTACTGCGGTACTTTAATGACTCCTATGGCAGCTAACTTTAATATTCTGCCTGCAGCCCTTCTTGAAACAAAGAACAAATACATTGTTATCTTAAGCCAGCTGCCGGTTGCGTTGGTGATGCTTGCTGTTCACATTGTATTAATGTATACTCTGGCATTTCGTTAAAATATTGTTCTTTTTTGCATATACTGCATAAAATATAACTAATTTTTAACAAAGTTTACCGGATAAATCTTAATTTTTTTTTTGAATATCCGGTAAAACATTTTTCGACAATTTCTCAGAAAGGATGATATACTATGAAACTTCTTCTCACTGCATTTGACCCATTTGGCGGAGATCCGGTCAATCCGGCTTTAGAGGCTGTAAAACTTGTTTCCGGTACTGTTGGTGCTGTCCAGGTAGTAAAGCTGGAAGTACCTACTGTTTTCGGAAGATCCATTGACACAGTGGCAAAAGCCATTAAAGCAGAAAAACCGGATGCCGTTCTCTGCATCGGACAGGCCGGAGGACGTTTTGACCTGACACCGGAGCGTGTTGCCATTAACTTAGATGATGCCCGCATCAAAGACAACGAAGGCAACCAGCCTATTGACGTACCCATCTTTAAAGACGGGGCCCCTGCTTATTTTTCTACTCTTCCTATTAAAGCTATGGTACAGAATATCCGGAATGCCGGACTTCCTGCCAGCGTTTCCAACACTGCCGGAACCTTTGTATGCAACCACCTGATGTACGGTGTTCTATATACTCTGGCTAAAAGCTATCCGGGAGTCAGAGGCGGCTTTATGCACGTTCCTTTCATCCCAAGCCAGGTAGTAAACCGTCCGTCTGTACCATCCATGAATTTACAGGATATTGCAAAAGGGATTGAAGCTGCCATTGCTGCTATTGGTGAAAATGAAAACGATATCCTGACTGCAGAAGGTGCTACACACTAAGCAGAATATACCTGTAGGATCTGCCAACGTCGGTTTATTTGCAGAGACACATCACACACAATATCTATAGAACAGCAAAAAAAGCTCCCCGCCCAGGTAATTGGGCTGAGGAGCTTTTTTGCTGTTCTGCTGTTTCTTTGCTACTCTGCTGTTCTTTTGCTATTCATGCAGCCGATGTGTCTGCTTCTATTATTTATCCAGACCAACATCCATGCTGCCGGAACGAAAGCCTTCCAGATCCATGGTAATGTATACAAAACCAAGATCCTTTAATGTCTTTACAATCTCATCTCCATGCTCTAACAGCTTTCCAAATGAGGTCTTGTCTGCCTCAATACGCACTACATTTCCATGAAGGCGTAGGCGGACATTTCCTCCTAACAGCTCTCTTAAATAGCCTTCGCCTGCTTCGATCTGCTTCATAACATCATAGTCGATCGGCGTATTATACGGCAGTCTGGTTGCCATACATGGGGTTGACGGGCGGGACGCTACAGAAATGCCCCATTCCTTTGCCATGGCTTTTACTTCCGCTTTGGTAATGTGCAGCTGCGCCAGCGGACTGACGATGCCCAGTTCTTTTAATGCCTGGATACCCGGGCGGTATACATGGTGGTCATCCTCATTGGTTCCGTCCATAACAGTCTCAGCGCCAAGGCTTTTTGCCATTTCCTTTAAATTTACAAACAGATGCTTTTTGCACAGATAACAACGGTTCACCGGGTTCATTCGGATGGCTTCCTGCTCCAGTTCATTTACATGTATTACCTTGTGAACACCCCCAAGCTCTGCTGCCACCCGGTTTGCGATCTCCAGGTCACATGAAGGATGCAGGCGGCTGTCAAAGGTAACTGCAAAAACCTTGCTGCCGTCTTTTGCAGCTGCTTTTACAGCAGCCTTTAAGATCAGACTGCTGTCCACGCCGCCGGAGAAAGCTACACAAAGGTCTTTCCCCCCTGCTGTGTACTTTCCCATAAATGTTTCTAACTGTTCCAGTCTTTCTTTTACTGAGTGATTCTGTCCTTCCATCCTTCCGGTCTCCTTTACTGTAGGTCTTATAATAAACTTTTGTCTTCCCCGGTTATCTGTTTTTGCTGTCCCCTGTTTGTAAGCGTGCTGTCAAAACCTCTCTGTAACTGTTTTACGGACTGATCTGATCTTAGCCTGAGCAGCCTGCTTTATATCAGTTCCTTTGCTGCTTTCTCCACAGCTTCATAAACAGTATTAAAATCCACATTTCCCTGCTTATCACATATTGCTGAAACACTGTCATATTCTGGATAGCAGTATTGCTTTCCCTTATAACTGCAAACCTTTACATCCGCTGCTCCATAAACTGTTTCCACCTGGATCTTTCTCCGGTCCAGGGCAGTGCGCTGCGCCGGAAAACGGCGGATACCAATAGATGTGGTATGAGTAAAAATAATATCTTCCATAGTCTCGCGGCTGCTTTCACGGCATAATACAGAAAGCATATAAGCCGGACGGTTCTTTTTCATATAGATCGGTGTATACCATACATCATTTGCACCAGCCTTTAACAGCAGGTTCATGGTATATCCCAGAGTTTCTCCTGTACAGTCATCTAAATTAGTCTCTAACAGCTCTAAGCTGTCTGTTTTTTCTTCTTCCTCTTCTTCAATGATCATGGCGCGGAGGATGTTTGCATGGTCAAAATCCTTATTTCCAGCCCCAATACCGATTTTTACAATGCGATAGTTCTTTGGCATGGAAGCACCGGTACTCAGTGCTGCTGCGATCGCTGCACCAGTAGGTGTGACCATTTCTCCTGGTGTTTCTGTAAAACGCAGCTTCAGACCGTATGCCTGTGCAATATTAGCTGTAGCCGGCACCGGAACCGGCAGTGTGCCATGCTGGCACCTTACATATCCCTGACCTTCTGCAAGTGGGGAAACAATGACTTTTTCGATGCCCAGATTATCCAGGCATACTGCTGTACTGATAATATCAACAATAGAGTCGATCGCCCCAACTTCGTGAAAATGTACCTGGTCGATTGGAAGACCATGGGCCTTTGACTCAGCCTCTGCCACGATCTCAAAAATACGTCTTGCCAGCTGCTTTACCTTATCTGAAGACTGCAGACGGTCGATAATGGTATAAATATCATAAAGATTGCGGTGAGTATGTGGGTGCATGTGGTCATGGGTATGTACGTGGTCGTGGTCTCCATGGTCATGGGTATGTACATGATCATGATCTCCATGGTCGTGAGTATGTACGTGATCGTGGCAATGCTCTGTGCCATCCTCATTGGTATGTGTATGGGTGTGTTCATGATCATGTACGTGTTCTTTGCACTCTTCATGGCTGTGCTCATGAGTGTGTTCGTGCTCATGATCGTGGCTGTACTCTGTACCGTCCTCATGAATATGTGCATGTGCGTGTTCATGGCCGTGATCGTGATCTCCATGGTCGTGTTCATGCTCTTCATACTCCAGATGCACATCAAAATCATAGGCCTTGATGCCGCATTTCTCCGTTGTTCCAAAATGCAGATGATAGCCATCTACCCCCAGACTTGCCAGCGCATCCTCCAGCACCTTTCTGTCTGCCCCCAGATCAAGAAGCGCTCCTACGGTCATATCACCGCTGATTCCTGAATTACACTCCAGATATAATGTTTTTTTCATTATTTCTTCACCGCCATTCTGTTTATTTGTGTTGCAATGTATCCGGCTCCATAGCCATTATCAATATTTACTACCGAAATTCCATTTGCACAGGAATTGATCATGGTAAGAAGAGCTGACAGACCATGGAAGCTGGCCCCATACCCCACAGATGTAGGTACTGCGATCACCGGTGCATCTGCCAGTCCTGCAATCACAGTTCCAAGAGCCCCCTCCATTCCTGCTACTGCGATAATGCAGTTTGCTTTGGAAATACGCTCTCTCTGGCTTAACAGCCTGTGAATGCCTGCAACTCCCACATCATAGATGCGGTCTACCTTTGTGCCAAAATACTCCGCTGTCTGGGCTGCCTCCTCTGCCACCGGGATATCTGCTGTACCACCGGTACAAACTGCCACACATCCCACATGCTCCTTATCCGGTTTTTCCACCTTTACAATACGGGAAATAGGATCATAAACTGCTGCCGGCACCAGAGAACGGATCAGCTCATACTGCTCCTTGCTGGCTCTGGTTCCAAGGACTTCCCCGTCCCTTTCATAAAATTTCAGGAATATCTCTTTCAAATACGGGTCCGGCTTTCCCTGGCAGAAAATGGTTTCGCCAAAACCGGAACGCAGCTTCCTGTGATGATCCAGCTTTGCATAGCCCAGATCCTCATAGGGCAGGTCTTTTAACTTTTCTTCTGCCTCTGCAATATCCAGCTGGCCCGCCTTTACCTGTTCCAGCATCTTATGCACATCCATGCTTCATTCTCCTTCCTTTATCCACAATTACTCTATCAGAAATCCACCGATACAAGAAACAATCTGCCGGTACCTGGATCCTACAATTGGATCCGGTCCGTACAGATCCATTCAAGCAGTGAATCTGTATGACTGACTACCAAAAGCCCGATTTCACGGCTTCTCACTTCCTCCAGCAGAAAATTCCAGATCTGGCTCTGTGTGATCAGATCCAGCATAGCTGTGATCTCATCTGCCAGGAGAAATCTGGTCTTCTCACCTAAAGCCCTTGCAATGCAAAATCTCTGCAGCTCTCCTCCGGATAATTCCCCCGGATACCGCTCCAGCCATTCCTTCTCGATCCCAAGTCCCCGGATCAGCCGTTCATCCAGCACACCACCTTCTTCCAGAACGGTCTTCATCCTTCTTCTGGGATTGACCGCTTCCTGGGGATGCTGCCAGATCAACTGCACCGGGCAGTAACCCTTATATTGGGAAAGGGGCTTTCCATCTAACAAAACCTGACCTTCATCCGGCTGTTCATAACCTGCAAGTATCTTACAAAACGTAGTTTTTCCAAATCCGCTGGGTGCTGCCAGCCCCAGACGATCCTTGCTGTCAAGGCTTACAGATACATGATTTAATATCTGCCTGTTTCCTTTATGGTAGCGGAATGACAGGTCTTTTGCTTCTAATTTCATAAGCCTGCGCCTTCCTTTCCACATACACTGCATTCACCAGA
This sequence comes from uncultured Clostridium sp., assembly GCA_900541315.1. Taxonomy (GTDB): domain Bacteria; phylum Bacillota; class Clostridia; order Lachnospirales; family Lachnospiraceae; genus Enterocloster. The sequence goes on from UQJF01000031.1 coordinate 14,459, forward strand.
ACTGGGTTCTGACGTCATTTTCTCCTTCAATACCTCTGATTCCGATAATATTCCAGGTAAAATCTCCTTTTCATCCCCCGGACAGATACACCGCACCAGTCCCCCCTGATAAGATACATAGGGGATGTCTTTACTGCATTCTTCCCTGTATTTCGGACATCTTGGACCATAAGGACACCCCTCAGGCAGATCTCTCACATAAGGCTGGATCCCCGGCTCCGGTGCAAATCCATGCTCCGGCATCGCCCGAAACAACGCCCTGGTATATGGATGGCGCAATGCCGCTTCCTGGTTAAAATCCACGCATGCCGCCTCTTCCACTGCAGTTCCTGCATAAAATACAACAATCCGGTCCGCTGTTTTCAACGCCAGTTCCAGATCATGTGTGATCAGAAGTACACCTGCTCCCTCATCTGCGATCTCCCGGAAATGGGATAAGACCCGGACTGCCGCTTCCATATGAAGTCCAGGGGTCGGTTCATCTGCGATCACCAGCTCCGGCTTTTCTACCACTGCGGTTCCGATCAGAACCCGCCTTGCCATTCCACCGGAAAGTTCAAAGGGATACATATTATCCACTTCTTTATCAAGACCATACCTTGTCAAAGCCTTCCTGCTTTTTTCCAGGCTGATCCGGTCTTTACCGCCAGCTACCTGCTCTCCCACTTTCATCAATGGGTCCAGATAAGACACACTTTGTGGGACCAGAACGATCTTATTGCCCCGCAGCTGCTTTATCCTTTTTGTGGTCAGCTGCTTTCCTTTATAATAAATATCTCCCCCGCAGCTTCCATTATAAGGAAGGACACCCATGACTGCATGAGCCAGAAGACTTTTCCCGGAGCCGCTGGAGCCAACCACAGCCACCATTTCCCCATAGGAAACCCTAAGGCTTAAATCCCGGATCACAGGCAGTGTTTTTCTGGAAAACCAGCCGTCATACTGGGTAAATGTAACGGATAAATGTTCAATACGAAGAAGTTCTTCTCTTTGTAAATCTTCCATCTGCACCTATGCCTCCCTTCTGCCTTCTTTGCATTTCTCTATTCATGAGCCCTGGACGGGTCCAGAAGACTGTTTAACGTATCCCCGATCACATGAAACATTATGACCACTAACACAAGCAAAAGCCCCGGGAACAAGGCCAACCACCATTTTCCCATCGTCAGGTATTTCATGCTTTCAGAAAGGATTACCCCGATCGCAGGCTGTTCCGGCGACAAGCCAAAACCTAAAAATGTAATACTTGCTTCATGTAATATGGCATGAGGGAACATAAGCACCATTCCCACCAGCACCTGGGGAAGCAGATGGGGCATCATATGTCTGATCCCGATCTGCCATGGGCTCATGCCCATTTTCTCTGCGATCTTTATAAAATGGCTTTCCCTCAGCTGCAATACTTCCCCCCGGATCAGTCTGGTTAAAGAAGTCCAGTGAGTCAGGATGATCCCCACAGCTACACCCTTTAAGCCTTTTCCCAATGCGAATGAGATCAAAAGCAAAAGCAGAATATGGGGAATGCCCATCACCACGTCAATAAGACCGCTTATAAGGCTATCTGCCCATTTTCCACCTGCTGCACAGGCAAGTCCCAGTCCTACTGCAATAACAGAACTGAACACAGATGTGATCAGGCCGATACGTATACTTAAAGATAAGCCTGTAAGGGTACGTACAAACATATCACGCCCCATCCAGTCTGTCCCAAAAGGATATTGTATACAGGGTGCTATATTTTTCCTGGTAAAATCCGTGGTCAATGCCTGTTCCTTCAAACAGACCCCCAAAACCAGCACTGCCCCAAGGATCAGTACCGCTGCCGCCGTAAGCGCTGTTATAAATATGCGCCTGCTGCTTATTCCTTCTGTACGTTTCAAATGCTTCTTCAAATTATCATTACCTTTCATCCCCGGTCTGATGTATGCGCCCGGAATCTTTCATTCACTTACTTTTTTGGCTGTTCTTCCGCATTCTGGGGTCTATGATCTCATATAAAATATCTGCAATAAAATTACCTGCAAACACTATTGCCGCGCTGATCATGGTAATTCCCATTAACAGCGGAATATCACTTCCAAGACCGGCGCTTACTGCCGCCTGTCCCAGCCCCGGATAGGAAAATACCTGTTCCACAAGAACAGAACCGCCAAAAATCTCGCTGATCGAAGCGAACTGCAGTGTTAATGCCGGAAGGATCATATTGCGAAGCCCATGTCTGAAAACAATAGAACCCAGGCTTTCGCCTCTGGCCCTTGCAAAAAGCACATAATCGCTTTCCATGACCTGTATCATCTTTTCTCTTGTGTGAAGCGTGATATTAGAAATACCTGTAAGGCTTAAAGCCGCGGCCGGCAATATGCCATGACGGATACGGTCTGCTATGGAAACAGCGGCCGCATCTGCGCCTATTGGAACACTCAATCCCACAGGAAGGACTTTTAACCACACCGCAAACACCATAAGGAGTACCAGAGCCACCCAGAAAGCCGGTGTACTGGCTGTGACCAGGGCATAAGCAGATATCACCCGGTCTGCCAGGCTTCCCTTTCTGGCACCAGCCGCCATTCCAAGGATCACACCTGCAACACCGGATAAGATCCACGCAGCTGCCATCAGCCATACAGAACTGGCAAAACGGATCTGTATCACCTTTGCCACAGGCTGATGATACAAAAGAGAAGTTCCCATGTTTCCACAGATAAAGTCCCCCGCCCATGCAAGATAGCGTTTTAATGGCGGTATCCCTTCACCCCAGTAAAGCCGCAGCCTTTCAATCTGCTCCGGGCTCATAGAGCCCAGAGCTGCCTGTCCTACATTGGTCTGCAATGGATCCAGGGGTGTCATGGAAACCAGGGCAAAGGCCCCTATGCTTACAAAAATGAGAAGGACCAGCATCCGTATGAAATTTTTACTGATAAATATAACCTGTTTCTTCAAACCTGTCTGCTCCTATTTTCCGCAACTGTTATCCAGCCATGGTAATTTCTTTTTTGTACACTTTATTCCCAGGTCCACTGATCCACATTATTCACAATAGACCAGCCATGTCCATGTGGATGAAGCTTCTGGTCAGCTACATGAAGCCCATTTCTGGACCAGTAAAGATGATCAATGTTCACCAGCCAGATCCACGGGATATCCCCATCCTGGGTAACTCCGTTTTCACCATCCCACTGTGCTTTTTTCCAAAGGTCATAGGACTCTTCCAGAGACTGGCTTTCAAGGGCCTGATCCGTGTATTCGTCCACTTTTTTATTGGAATATGGGGAATACTCTGCAAAAGAGCCGTTCTGGGCTGTATGATAAATATTGTAAAATTCCATTGGTGTATGGGCACCCCAGCCCCACATAAGAGGAGTGGACTGTGCTCTGTCATAAGCGGTATCCCAGCCTACGCCTTCAATGGACACCTGGATACCAAGTTCTTTTAACTGGTTGGCTGTATCTGCTGCCAGTGCCTGGCGGACAGAGTCACTTGCAGGATATAAAAGTGTAAAACCTGCCTGAACGCCATCTTTTTCCCTGATCCCGTCTTTTCCTTCTGTCCATCCGGCTTCCTCTAACAGGGCTTTTGCCGCTTCCGGGTCATAGGAAGTTTCAGAGTCCGGATTGTACCATGGCATCTTATCGCAGACACTGTAAGCAGGACTGCCGTATCCATTTAACACATGCTCGATCATTTCTTCCCGGTCAATGCCCAGATTAATGGCTCTGCGCACTTTTACATCACTGGTAAAGTCATTCCCTGCCGCTACTCCATCTCCGGTTACTGCACCGGAAGGAACAGTCGGAAGGTTAAATCCCCGGTTATCTACTGTTTTAAATGCTAAAAGATCATATCCGTCCACAGTCAGGTCAGCATAAGAAGCTGCTGTGTATGCAAGATCTGCCTGTCCAGCCTGGACTGCCGCAAAAGCAGCATCTTCTTCCATAAACAGAACCGTTACCTGTTTCATTTTCGGAGCTTCCCCGTAATAATCCGGGTTTGCCTCAAAGATCACCTGCTGTCCCTTATCCCACTGTTTCATAATATAACGGCCGGAACCAATAGGATGCTGTCCATAATCAGGTCCGTAAGCATGTTCCGGAAGGATACCTGTGATCGCCATGGTATATGGCCAGATGGAATAAGGCCGTTTCATATGAAATACCACGGTCACATCATCTGCAGCCTCTGCCTTATCCAACATGGTAAAATCATTTACAGTGCTGTTATCCCGAAGCATATTGTAGGTAAATGCCACATCCTCTGCTGTCAGTGCTTCCCCGTCTGTAAATTTCACATCCGGGCGAATGGTCACAGTCCAGGTCAGACCATCCTCTGAAGTTTTCATATCTGTTGCCAGGTCATAACCGATGGTCAGATCCTTGTTAGTCACTGTCAATGTACTCTGGATCAGCGGTTCATGAACATGTTCCCCTGCACCCCAGCCATACACCGGATCAAAACCTGCCTCCGGCTCTGAGGACGGCCCCATGACTACGATAACAGAGTCTTTTTTCCCTGTATCTTCTGTCTGTGACTGATTCTTTTGCTCTTTGGTACTTTCAGCCTGCTGCTCTGTCTGTCCTGCTGTATTTCCTGTTGCATTTCCTTTTCCACAGCCTGCAAGACCTGCTGCCACCAGGACTGCTGTTATTGTTAATAAAACTTTTTTCCAGTTCTTTTTCACTTTCTTCTTTCTCCTTTCATGTTTAAACCTGACCGGTGATGCACCATCAGTACCTATACGATAAACGTACATGTCACCGGCGGGGACATCACCATAAATGAAACAGGAAGATATGAATCGCCCTTACTGTAGCGTTCACACCTTCCTGGTATGATTATCTTCCATAATTCCGTTTTAAATAATCGCTTTTTACACAATCCTGTTCATCAGGAGAAACTCCGGCTTCTGCCAAAACTGTATAGAATTGTAACACCCAGATAGCCTTTCGTCAACTTATGCTAGCCATCTGGGTGTTACTTATTGAAACAATTATTATCTGTGCCTTACATGGCCAGAATATATTTTTACTTTACTTTTTTGAATACATAATGCATCTGATCCCAGGTCAAAACATCAACCGTTTCTTCCAGACGTATAAAAAAGACCCTGCGTGATCTCTCACGCAGGATCTCAAAATATCTACATATTTTAATCAAATATTATTCGCAAACATATGGCATGAGTGCGATGTGGCGAGCGCGCTTGATAGCTACAGTTAAAGCTCTCTGATGCTTTGCGCAGTTGCCAGTGATACGACGAGGAAGGATTTTACCTCTCTCAGATACGTATCTCTTTAATTTGTTAGTGTCCTTGTAATCGATAACGCCGTTCTTATCACCACAGAAAACGCAAACTTTTTTTCTTCTGCGCATTCCGCCTGGTCTTCTCATCTTAGCGCCCTCTGGTCTGTCTGTTTTATTAAATGCCATTGGTGTTGTCCTCCTTTATTATTAACCATGGAACATATCCGGCATAATAGAGCCTAGTTGAACGGAAGTCCTTCGTCTTCAACTCCGTCCGGAATGTTCATAAACCCATCACCAATCGCGCTGGTAGGAGCCGGTCTCTGAGATGGAGCTGACTGTCCATAGCCGCCCATATCAGATGCCGCACCCTTACTGTCTGCGAATTCCTGGTCATCAAGGATGACTTCGGTGGTGTATACTCTCTGACCGTCCTTATTTACATAGCTGCCTGTCTGAAGCCTTCCGGAAACCAGCACACGCATGCCCTGACGGAAATACTTTTCTGCAAACTCACCTGCGCGGTCAAATGCCACACAGTTAATGAAATCTGCAGTCTGGTCACTTCCATCCTGACCTCTGCGGCCTCTTCTGTCCACTGCAAGAGTGTATCTGGCAATTGCCATAGAACGCTCTCCCTGTGAATATCTTACTTCCGGATCTCTTGTTAATCTGCCCATTAAGATAACTCTGTTCATACGGTCACACTTCCTTTTTTAACTCCGTTTTCACGGTCTGGGTATTTCTTATGCCTCAACCTTAACGCATAAGTATCTGATCACTGGTTCCATAATACGAACGTGAGCTTCTACTTCGTTAGGGCATACAGAATCGGACTCAAACTGGATGAAGTAGTAGTATGCTTCATGAGACTTCTGGATCTCATAAGCAAGTCTCTTCTTACCCCACTCATCTACGTTGGTCACAGTGCCACCGAAACGGGTGATGTAACCTTTTACCTTTTCGATTGCTGCTGCACGCTCTTCGTCTTCAAGCTTCACATTCAGAACAACGGTTAATTCGTACTTGTTCATCTTGTTTTACCTCCTTGTGGTCTCTGGCCCCTGCTTTCAGTTTCAGGAGCAAGGATTTAATATGTCACGAATAGTTATTCTAGCAAAAAAAGGTCTTAAATGCAAGACCTTTTCGCATTTTTTTTATTACAGTTCAGTCATAACGTTACTGTTCATGCGTTGCATGACCAGCAACGGAATTTGCCGTGGCTTCGCATTTAAATACGGCAAATTCCCGCTACCACTACGTTATCGTACGGCACTTTCGGTTCCAAAAGTGCCTACCATGTACAGTAACGTCATAACATCCTTACTTCTTATTATTTGCAAACATGACTGCATATTCAATGGAATTTCTAAGACTTAATTCACTTGCCTTACCAGTTCCAGCCTGGTCAAATGCAGTTCCGTGGTCTACAGATACCCTGATGATGGGCAGTCCTAAGGTAATGTTTACACCAGCCACTGCATCCCACGCTTTCTTCTCATGATTGTATACAAAGCCTACTACCTTTAACGGGATGTGGCCCTGGTCATGGTACATGGCAACTACGATGTCGTACCAGCCGCCTCTTGCCTTGGAAAATACTGTATCCGGCGGTACAGGTCCGTCTGCATTGATGCCTTCTGCCTTTGCTGCCTCAATTGCAGGGATGATCTCATCGATCTCTTCTCTTCCAAACAAACCGTGTTCACCGCTGTGTGGGTTTAAACCAGCTACGCCGATCTTTGGCTCCTTAATGCCCAGATCCTTACATGCCTTGTCCGCAATACGGATCACATCTAATACGCGCTGCTTCTTTACGCGGTCGCAGGCTTCACGCAGGGAAACATGGGTAGAAACATGGACTACACGTAAATTTTCATGCGCCAGCATCATAGTATAGTTCTTAGTTCCGGTCATATCTGCGTAGATCTCTGTATGTCCGGAATAATGATGTCCTGCAAGATTTACTGCTTCTTTATTAAATGCATTGGTAACAGTAGCGTCTACCTTTTTATCCATAGCCAGTTCAATGACCTTTGTTACATATTTAAAAGCGGCATCTCCGCACATAGCGGAAACTTCCCCTCTTTTTAACTGTGCCATGTCAACCAGCCCCATATCCAGCACATCAATGGTCCCGTATTCATATTTTGCCTCTGAAACATCTTTAATGGCATTGATCTTCATTTCTGTATGTCCTACGATCGGAAGTGCTGCTTCCATTACGCTGGCATCGCCTACTACTACCGGGTTGCACAGGTCATATAAAGACTTATCTGCAAATGCTTTTACGGTGATCTCCGGTCCGATGCTGGCCGGATCCCCCATGGTGATACCCACGATCTTCTTTTCGCTCATATCTGCCTCCTGAAAAATGGAATGATGATTTTTCTCTATTTACTATACCACATCTACCTAAAAATGGTATATGCCAGCAAACAGGACCGGATGCTTCCACCCGGTCCCACTTATCTTACAGCCAAACCAGCTGTACTTATTCTTTTATTATCTATTTACTTATTTTGCTGCTCTGCGCTTATCCTCAAGCTTATGGAGCCATGATACAAGAATCGGGCAGCAGATAGCGGTTACGATGATAGCTGCAGTAATCTGGGCAGTTGCTGCTTCAGATACTGCAAGTAAGGTTGCATCTACAGCTGCTACAGATGCAGGAGTTGCTGCTGCATTTCCTGCTGTTGTACCAATAGCACCACCAACTTCCGGATGATCCATTCTTAACAGCTTGTATACAAGATATCCAGCCAGACCTGTAATAAGAGTACAGCCAACACCTAAAAGGATTCCAGGGCCACCTGCCTTGATCAGGTTCATGATGTTTAAGCCAGCGCCCAGAGGGAATGCGAAAAATGGGATCAGCATAGAAGCACCTGGTTCGCAGAACTTACGGATGTCTTCATCTAAGTTACCCATGATACAGCCTACGATTACAGGAATGATACAGCCTACAAGTACGGACATTGGGATCTTTGCAACACCAGCAGCACCTAAAGCTACCATGGTAAAGAAAGGACCATCGTTGATAGAAAGGATAGAAACAGCACCTACGTCTGTTGCATCACCATACTCACCAGCTAATGCTGCGTACAGACCACCATTGGAGTTTGCCAGGGCACCTACGATCGCCAGTGTGGACAGTCCCAGGAAACCTGCTTCGCCAAACAGCTTACCACAAATCAGACCAATGATAATACCAACACCAACTTTAACAGCGGTAATTACAACGCCTTTATAAACGGTAACGCCTGCTTTTTTGAAGTTGATAGTTGTTGCATTACAGAAAATGAACACTGCCAGGATCGGCATTGCACCTGATTTCCAAAGGTATGTAGTAAATGTACCATCAAACATGGTCCAGATCGTACCGCCAAAAAATGTATTAATAATTGCACCTAACAGCAACGGAACTACCATTAAACCACCAGGAATTTTTTTCACGCTTTTCAGAATGTTCATTCTAGTATCCCCCTTATGTTAAATTATATTTTTTATTTTGCAGCGATCAGTCTTAAAACGTTATCTACTGTATAAGCCAGGTTCTCCTTGCTGTGATGACGGCTTATGGAGAAGTCCTGAGGCAAACGGTTGATAGGGAATACGGCAGTTACACCCATTTCGTATGCCTTATCGATCTCTGCATCATCTGCACCGCCTACAACAGCGATCACATTTTTATCCTGTTTCTTTGCACGCTCTGCAATACCGATCACAACTTTGCCGCGAAGGCTCTGGGAATCCAGCTTTCCTTCACCGGTGATAATGTAATCAGCATCACTGATCATTTCATCAAACTTTACAGTGTCCAGAACCGTCTGGATACCCATCTGCAGACGGGAGCCAAAGAAAGCGATCATGCCTGCGCCCATAGCGCCTGCTGCGCCGGTTCCCGGAACTTCACTGATGTCTTTGCCAATTGCTTCTGTAATAGCACGGCTTAAATTCTTGATACCTTCATCCAGCTCCAGTACCATTGCCTCATCAGCGCCCTTCTGCGGTCCGAAGATGTGGGATGCGCCGGTTGGCCCGTACATTGGATTGTCAATATCACACATGGTAACGATCTCAACTTTATTTAAGATCTCTGCCTTGCCGCTTAAGTCGATCTTACAGATATCTGCGGTAGTTCCGCCGGTTGGAACGAATTCCTTTCCGTCTTTGTCATAGAATTTAACGCCAACTGCTGCTGCTGCACCGCAGCCACCGTCATTGGTACTGGATCCGCCCAATCCTACAATAATCTTTTCCACACCGCTTTCAGCTGCTGCCAGGATCAGCTGTCCAACACCATATGTAGTTGTTTTTCTCGGATCCTTGCGGTCTTCTACTAATGGAAGTCCTGCACAGGAAGCCATTTCGATCACTGCGGTCTTACCTTCATTGATCAGGCCATAGTAGGAATCCATATCTTCAAAATATGGGTTTTTAACCTTTACAGTTACCTTGCTGCCGCCTAAAGCGGTAATAAATGCATCTACAGAGCCTTCGCCGCCGTCTGCTACAGGAACGCAGGCTGTTTCAGCTCCAGGAAAATGTTTTTCTACTTTTTCCTTTGCGATCTCGCAGATCTGCTCAGAACTTAAAGTTCCCTTAAATGAATCAGGAATGAGAACAAATTTCATGTCTGTCTTTCTCCTTTTTCTTTATATGTACTCTCGGAATCCTTTTATACCTGATTTTGTGAGAAAGACTCCGGGAGTACATTTATTTCATCTGTCTGGAAACACACCAGAAAGCCTGCTTCCAGACATTTCAGAGTTCAAAGTTGATTCATTACTCTCTGACGATAACAGATACGCCATCCGGGATAACAGTTACCTTGTAGTCATCCTTCTTAACAATAGCTTTTGCCTTTTCCAAAGCTTCTTCCATGCTGTGTGCAGGAACCATGTGCAGATCTTCTACTAACTGGTCATCGCAGGAAGATACAAATACTACAGTTGCCTTTAACAGCAGTCTTGCAAAGATCTGGGACTGCCACTGGTCGATAATAGTCTCTTCCGGCTTTCTGTCAAGGAAGGTCTTCATCATACGGTTCAGATCCTTCTCATCGCGGAAAGTCTCATGGAAGTATTTTCCGCCGTGTCCGTCAGCAGCCTTGGAAAGCATGATGATAACGCCGCCTTCTTTTACAGTTGCCTCAGCTGCGGTCATACCCTTTACAGACTGATAAATGTTCTGGTCCAGAGGATATCCGCCGTTGGTAGAGATAACGATATCTGCTGGAATTGCATCTACCTGGCACTTGGAAGCTAAGAACTCACGTCCAACCCTGTGAGCCAGATCACAGTCACCGGCTACTGCAAAAATAGGATCATGTGCTGCATCAATAACTACATTTACAATGAAATCCAGTCTTGCTGCTCTTGCTGCATACAGCATATCATTGTGGATCGGGTTTCCTTCAACAACACCGGTACGTGCATGAGGATCATTAATAAATCCGGAGTTGTGGTTGTACATAACAGTCTCGCGGCTTGCAACGCCTGGAAGAATACTCTTTCTGCCGCCGGAGAAACCTGCGAAGAAGTGTGGCTCAATAAAGCCTTCTGCTACTAACAGGTCTGCTTCTGCTGCCAGACGGTTAATGATCAGATTGCCGCCAGATGGAAGCTTGCCAAGGTATACCAGGTTGTCCTTGTCATCGCAGTCATGAACTATGATCTTCTCATTTGCCATGATCTCAGGACCAAATTTTGCTGCCAGCTCTTCTTTGGTAGTTGTTCTGTGAAGACCGGTTGAAATAAGAATGGTAATATCAGCATCAGGATTGCCCTTACGGATCTCAGCTAAGATCAGAGGCATCATGATGTGGCTTGGAACAGGTCTTGTATGGTCAGAAGAAATAACAACTACCTTCTTCTTTCCAACTGCCATATCGCACAGTCTTGGAGTTCCAATGGGATGCTCCAAAGCATCCTGAACCAGCTCTGCCCCGCTCTTTGGCGCCTTGTAGCTGTGAAGTTCAGATAACAGCACACCTGCCAGATGCTCATCCTCGATCTTTGCTGTTAATTTTTCTTTTCCATAAGGTAATAAAAATTCTTTCATCTCTGCTTCCTCCTGTTTTAAATGAATGATTAAATCGTTAAGTTTTACGTTTTTTATTGCTTTATATGTTATGATACCAGGGTCAAAAGGTCATAAATCCGATGCAAGCTTGCTTGCAGGAGG
>UQJF01000032.1 GCA_900541315.1 uncultured Clostridium sp.
AGATGGAAATTTAGACAAGTGAAAGGGGCGGATAATTATTGTGGATTATACTAGATATGCCACTGATAGCTTCCTGCAAATACACATTGTTGGCTGCGCTGGAAATTTCCTGCAAATGCACAATGTCACATGCACCGGCAATCTCCTGTAAATACACGATATCGCTATCGCCTGTAGCAACAGCATAAAAAGCCGCCCGCCAGGCGGCTTTTTACATCATTATCCAACTCAACTTCTCATTCTCTCATTTTCTATCTCTATCTTTCCCTCATCTTCTTTCGATACACTGATGGTGCACACCCTTTGATCCGTACAAAAACCTTAGAATAATAATTGGAATCATTAAAACCAGACGCAGCTGCTGCCTCTGACATAGAGCAGTCCGGATCCAGCAGATCAGCCAGACTCCTTTCGATCCTATATTCCAGAATAAAATCAAATAATGTTTTTTTCATATATTTCTTAAACAGCCGGCTGCACTGGCTGGTACACATATACACGCTTTCTGCAATCTGTTCAATGGTCAGTTTTTTATCATAATTTTTCTCAATAAAGCTTAAGATCCCCCGTATCCGCTCATAGTCCTTCTGCTCTCTGGGTGAAATTCCCCGCTTCCTGTCCACGTTCAGTACCAGAAGCTGCCAGAAATGCAGTATCTTTCCAGTTATTTCCATTTCATAACCATCTGCCTGGCTGTCATAGGCTTCAATGATCCCCCGTATCAGTCCCACCATCTCATCATGCCATCCTTGGCTCCCATCAAATACAACCCCACAAAGAGCCCCATCCAAGACCACAGGCATTACATATTTTTCATAAATAAGGCTGTTCTCATACCCATATACCAGTCTTGGATCAAATGTAATAGAAATATAGTGACAATCCTGTCCTTCCACCATGTTTCCGGAATGAAGGCTGTTGGCATTTCCAAATAATGCCTGTCCTTCTTTTAAGATAAACACAGAACCATTTACATGGTATTCAATCACTCCTTCTGTAACAAGAGTCAGCTCCACCTCTGGGTGCCAGTGCCAGAAAAATGAGCCTGTTTCATAGCCGGAAAGACACTCTCTGCTGACTAAAATCGGGAACTGGTAACTTCCGTGTTCCTTTAACTCTTTCTGTGATTTATTGGTTACGATCTGCATAGTACCTCCACGCAGGATATTACCTGTTTTTAGCAATATATTCAAGGAAAACTACTTGCTTTTATTATATAATATAAATATCTTACCTGTCTACCTTAGTGTATCGGAATATTTTCGCCCTGATCTGGCGGAGTCAAAAAACGACAGGAATATAGCCACTTGGCAAAAGGAGCGTGTTTAAACATGGATGAGACTTTCACAAAAGCCAGAGCCTATCTTGCGCAAAACTATTCAGACCCGGAACTGTCTCTTACAGACTTATGCCAGTATCTTGGCTTTAGCTGTTCCTATTTTTCCACTCTTTTTAAACAAAAGACCGGTTTAAACTACAGCCGCTATATTACCAGCCTGCGTTTAGAACAGGCTGCAAAACTTTTAACTGATACTGATGATACTGCTCTTTCTATCGGATATCAGGTGGGCTATTCCGCCCCTAATTATTTCTGCCGGGCATTTAAGAAATTTTACGGTATTTCACCTTCCCGTTACAGAGAAGAAAAAAGAGTTCCTACCGCCTGATCTCCCAGACGGCAGGAACTTTTTTTAGTTATCTGCCTTTACAATGTTCTTCAACCGCTCAATAGATTGCCGCTTCCCGCACCAGATAAGCCGGATAACCGGCCTGTTTCACATTTTGTTCCATGCGGATCCCATTTTCCATGTCTGAAAATGCTCCCACACGAACCTTATATAAACCTTCATCATACACAATAAAAACCGGAAAACCGGCAGACTGCAGTTCTTTCGCCAGCCCCATGGCTTTTGCCCGGTCTCTAAATGCACCTGTCTGAACCTGATAATAAAGAGGAAACTGCTCCTTCTGTTCCCGTAAAGTATTCAATATCCCATCCGCTATGGCCTTTGCTATAGCATCAAAATTCCGGTCAAAAAAAGCATTATCTACTGGATTGTCAATAAATCCCACCTCTACCAGCACCGCTGGCATCCGGGTCTTTCTAAGGACCACCAGACCTGGTCTTTCCACGATCCCCTGATCCTTAAATCCTAACTGCACTAGATTTTTCAAAATATTTTCCGCCAGAACTGCTGCAATCCCAGAATCTTCATATACCAAAACGGAAGCTCCCCTTCCTGTCCCCGGAACCGGCATTGCATTCCGATGGATAGAAATAAACAGATCTGCCCCGGACCTGTTGGCGATTTCTGCTTTTTCCTGTGGACTGTTATATACATCTGTAGTTCTTGTATACAATGTACTTACTCCATTCTCCTCCAGGATCCGTCCTACAGCCAAAGTCAGCCGCAGTGTATCATCTTTTTCTTTTCTTCCATTATAAATAGCTCCCGGCTCATCACCGCCGTGACCGGCGTCTAATCTGCGCGACTATTTGCATACTGTTGTAGCGTTTCCTTGAAATCGTCAAATTTATACACAATCTCAATTTTCTTTCCTTTAAAAATTTTTATACTGCTTACCGTCTCCTGTATGGTCTCTCGGTCTAATTTATCAAGCCGTCCCATCTTTAACAGTTTGCAGCACCATTCATTAATTTCTGCACTTCTTTCCTGTCGTTTTTGATCCCAGTTTTTCAGCTCTTCATCAATTTTTTTAATCTGATTTTCAATATTTTGTTTGTAAATCAAATAATTTTCTTCCGAGAGCAGTCCTCGATCAAAATGTTCATATCGGCGTAATAACTGAGCATTAAGAGCTTGCTTTTCTTGTTCTTTTTTAGCCTTGTCATTTTGTTCTTTGTTACCATCCTTTTTTATATTATCTAGTAACAGCGTCTCCAAGTTATGTACAGATCCTATCATTGCATTTATATCTGATAATACAATCTGCTCCAAAACATCTGCTCGGATATATTCTGCATCACAAAATTTACGTCCATTACGCTTACGTGTCCCACAAGCATAATATAATGTTTCACTTTTGCTTTTTCTGGCCTTAACACAGGCTCTGCCGCATTCTCCACAGTGGACTAAACCAGCAAACATATGTGGCACGCCTTTGGCATCTGGCGGGATACATTTAGCATTATCCAGCAGATTTTGCACCGCTGCATATGTCTCTCTATCCACAATCGCAGGCACACTGTCTACTACTACTACCCACTCATCGCGCGGCTTTGCCTTTGGTTTATTGCGCATTTTTTGTCTTTTTCGGCCTTGCACTAAATCACCTGCATATGTCTGGCACCGTAATATACGATTAACTGTTGTAAAATCCCACAGATATTTATTGTCTGCTCCTGATAATGTTGCTGTAGGACTCACATAATTATATCCTTTGCTGATTTTGTACGCATACGGAGTTAATATGCCCTCGTTATTAAGCACCCTGGCAATATTAGCAACATTGACGCCATCCATACGCAACTGATAAATCTGCCTTACAACCTCTGCCGCATCCTCATCAATAATTAACTTATTTTTGTCTTTTGGATCTTTTTCATAGCCGAAAGGAGCAAAGGCACCAATAAATTTTCCTTCTCTCTGTTTACTATCAATTGATGAATGTACCTTGCGCGATATGTCTTGAGCATAAGCCTCGTTTAGCAAAGTCTTTACCTGAAAAATAAGATCATAATCGTCTGTTCGAGAATCAAAATGATCATCTTTTGATATATATCTTGTATTTTCCAGCTCATCTTCCAACATAATCTGCATCTTTGCTGACTTGCGCGCAAATCTTGAATGATCTTTGACTAAAATACACTGTATTTCTCCATCTATACATCTCCGTTTTAATTCTTGGAACCCTGGTCTATTAAAGTTAGTACCAGTGTAATTATCATCCGTATATTCCGCAACATACTCCAAGTCCTCATGCTGATCAATATAATGACGCAACATGCTTCGCTGCGTTTCTATGCTGCCGCTTTCCGATTTACCATCTTCTTTATCAGAATAACGTAAATAAATTGCTGTTTTCCACTTAAACTCGCTCATGATTTCCTCCATCATAAGCGACTTGTATGCTTTTGTGTTTTTCAATAATTTTTATAACTGCCTCTTCACAAGTTATTTTCCCCTCATACTTACGTATAATCTCATAGCATTCATCTTTGTGTTTGCTATTTGACTTACACATATCTTAGGCTCCTAACTGTAATGACACATCCATAACAATCCAATCACCAGCGGCATACATACCTACTATTAACCATGTAGTTACATCTGCCATAACGCCTTACGGTTATATAAATCATTGCATTATCCAGGATCATTGCCATATGCACCAACTCCTCTCCTAACCGTATGCCGCCTGTATTGCTGTTATGATATTATTATTTTCCCTCCTTTTCGCACAAAAAAGGTCAGACTACCTCTGCTGAGATATTCTGACCTTAACTTCCACTAACAAAAAACTTCTAAACAATACGTCAAGTATACCTTAACACCCTTACCTTGTCAAGTGCCTTTTTTCTTCCTCTAATATTATCTCCATGCTAAAATAAATCTAGCATTCGTTCGGTATGGATTGTATGGGAATTTTTTCTCCAATTCTTCATTTGTTGGCGCTACATAACCAGTCCTTTCACAATATGCATAAATCGGAAGATAGATGATAGAGTTTCCCGCCTTTTGAAGAACATCCTCTGGATAAAATTCCTTAAAAAGGGTAGAATCTGAAGTTGGCTCATGTTCAAACCATACACCATCAATGCAATATATTGGATACGCATGTGCTGCAAATCCTAGCACTACACTCGCAACTGGCAAATTTACACACATAGCCAATACTTCTGATGCCCCTGTCATTCCGCTGCATGATGCCTTTCCTTCTACCAGGCAGCCATAAGCATACGAACAATTTTCTGTTGTATTACTATACTCAGCTTGATTCACCCTTCTCGCAATCCGTACTGCTTTTTCATAATCTGACGCATTTACCCAGTCGAAACTATTTAAAAATTTACGTATTTCAGCTTCAAGTGCTTTCGATTCCTCTTCTGATCTTAATTCATCTGGATTATCAGATTGAGACCCCAGTTTTCCCAATTCTGCCCCAGACATACGAATTAAGGCAGCCATTTCTCTATATGGCATATTCTCTTGCAATTCATACACATCACGATGTTCCACCGCCTGATCCATAACGTGAACAAAAGCTCCTCGATATTCATATTTTGCGTCTACTAAATCATTATATTCTGGATGTGTAAAAAATAAATTATTGGTATTAGACTTAAAAGTACCATATCCTAACCAGTCAAGGCAAAAATACTTTTTTAAATGTTCTGTGGGATGCTGTAAATCACCTAAATGAGTATTCTGTCCTACCTCAGGTATTTTATCCTGTACAACACCATGTTTTTCCCATTCGCCTTTTGCATTAACTGTATAACCGTCTGGTGTAGTGGTGTTCGTATACAAAATCCCATCATCTGAAAAGCAGTAGTTACTTCCTTCTATCCATTGCCAGCCCGTAACATAATTGCCGCTGTTGCCTAAATATTTCCACTGGTCTCCTTCCTGTTTCCATTCTCCCGCATATACTGCCATTGACATAAACGCAGAAGAAACCATAGCTAATAATACTGTCTTATAGATTTTCTTCATTTGCACCCTCCAGCAAATTATTTTATGCTTCTTTATCTTTTCCCAACAGCAACCACGCAAGCAGTGAACAATACGGTAAAAGCACAATAAAAATCCAAATTTTCGTTTTTTTCAATGTCCATGTCCGTCTAAATGTAGCTGCAACAATTGGCTCTACCCATATAATAGATATAGCTATCATCAAAAATCCTACCAATTCTTTAAAGAAATCACTTCTTAAAATCAAAGTGACCGCAGTAGCCAGTATCGGCAATGCAAAATTCAAAACCAATAATCCAGCAACATGGATAAGACAATATCTTCGGTAGGTATCCCCTTGTTCTTCTCCTGAGAAATCCATTGCCCTGGAAAAATAATCTCTTATGTATTCCATATGCGCTCTTTCCTTTTTCTTTCTATATTCTGTTTATAAACTTACCAAATTCCATAGACACCTGAACCTTTTGCCATGCAGATATCTCTTTTAATTGTCTGGATTGCTCTAGCTGAACATCCAACTGCTGTTTTTGCAGTTTCTCCATTGTCCAACGGTGAAGCTGTTCATCTAATTTATCATAAGCTTCATTCATTGTATTTACTCGACCTGTTTCTATCATCTGGATCAAATAATCTACAGACATAGGAACTGCATATTCATCCTTATTCAAAAGCAGACGTTCACATTTTTCTGCAACAGGTGTATACTTTTCCTGGTAACGCTTCAATATAGCATTTAATTCATCTTCCTTTTCATCACATAAACGCTGTTTTTCAGCCGAAATTTTGTCATAGAAAAAATAAATACCCGCTGCAACCAATACCCCAAGCATCAGTCCCGGAAAACCAAATAGTACGCCCGCCACAACACTTATGATCATATACTTTTTCTTATTTTCCAAATCCCACTTCTTTTTTGCTTTTTCATAACGCTCAAATATCTGCTCTTTCCGTATGTACTCCTGTCCAATACCATAATATTGATCCATCTGTTTTCTGATATCCCGCAGGTCCTGTAAATTATCTTTCATTTCCTGATCCATACTTTTTTGTTCTCCTTCTAAGATGCATAATTAATATAATCATCATAAAATACACGTACCACATTTCCATCAAATACTGGCACTAAACGGCTCCAGTTCTCGTTTAGAAATGTGTCCAGTGTAACTTTAAATAAAGCATTTTCCTCATAACCTTTCACCGAAATGATCGTAACATTCTTCGGTATCATAACCTCTGCATCTTTTATTTTCCGGCTCAATACCTGTTCCTCATCTTCATATGGAAAACATAATGCTGAATCCTTTGAAAACCTATACATATCTTTTCCACATTTTGCTTCTATCACTACATCACCATTCGTACCCATGGACGCATAAGTAACCGTTCCATATGCGCCTTTATGCTCAATCCAGATTTTGTCTCCTACCGCATAATTCAGCTCATCGTTCGCAAAATAAGAACTGTCATACAAAGTCACCTTTGCCTTATAATATGCCCCACAGTCCACATAACTGTTTACGCCCATATAACAGGTTCCGTATACTTTCTCACCATACAAAGGATTTGCTTTATCATCCTGAGAAAGCATTTTCCCATCTGCACCAACATAATATCCATCAATTACAGTATTCTTTTCCATAAAGCCCCAGCGTGAACAATAATACCAGTCTCCATTATCCTGTACCCATTCATACTCTGCATAATTGCCATTATCTTTCTTATACTTCCAGCTTTGTCCATCCTGTTCCCAGGTTCCTGCATAACTGGCAACGCATTGCATCAAAGATAACACTCCGGCTATTGCTAAAATATATTTTTTGCTTTTCATACCTCAACCTCCTGCAAGTTGTTCTTTAATACTTTTTCTCTCTGTACCTGCTGACTATATAACAGCGCATTTACTGCACTTAACACTCGCAGCTTATTCGTAGGATTCAACTGCCTTACCATTTTTTCTATTTCATCTGTCTTTTTCACTCTATACTCATTATCCTGATACAACCATGCTCCTCCTTTGCTTATTTGAATACATTTTCATTCTCTATTTTGTTTGTTTAGTTACACTCTAGCATTAAAAATAGCTTATGTCAATGCTTTATAACTTCATTTATGTTTGTATCATTACTTTTTGCGTTGACACAAACATTTACATCTGCTACTATAATATCGTGGAGGTGTAACGTTGTGAATTTCACAGATAAACTGAAACTTATTCGGAAAACAAATGAAATGACGCAAGCTGAATTTGCTGAATCCATAGGCATATCAAGAGGTAATCTTGCCAACATTGAGCGTGGTATTGTAAAACCCACACAGGTTTTCATCAACTGTGTTTCTCTCATGTATCACGTAGATAAAAACTGGCTATTAGATGATAACAATGATGATTTAAGCGGCTTGAATGGAAACGCCAATATCGTTTCTCTTATTGCAGACAAATACAGTCAGCTAGATGATGAATACAAGAAATTTATAGAAAATCAGATCAATGAGCTTTTAAAAATGCAAAAGCCATCTTCCGATCCACAAAAAAAGGTATGAGCACTTCTCCGCTCATACCTTAACATATACTCTAAATAAATCCATCCGGTCCTTCCCATGACCTAATATTTCCGAAACTTCTCCCCACGCCTCTTCTTTCCCCATTCCACTGTTTATACGTTCCAAATACGCTTCTGTAGCATACATTTTCCGTATTGCATGAACTCCTGTCTTGGCTTCTTTGTATTCTGTAATTCCAAGGCGAAAACACTGTCTTTCCAAATATTGATTCAAACTATTCGCTCTCACTGGTGCTAATTTTTCTTCTGGACGCAGTGCCAAGATTAATTCTGTCAGTCTTCTTATATCCTTATTTTGAATTGGAATATCCCTTGAGCGTTTTCCTTTCCCATTATGAATATGTATGATTTTCTGATCTAAATTTATATCCTTTGCTCTTATATTTGTAATTTCTTCTGCCCTTGCACCTGTCATTCCCGCCAATTCCAGTCCAACACGGCTATAGCTTTTGCTATCTTTTGTATATGTCATTATGGTATCATAATCCGCTCTGCTAAAGGCTTTATCCCGCACTTTTTTTGTATTTTCGTTCAAATTTATTTTTACATGTTCCATATAGTGTACAGATGTGCGATATTTCTTTGCTGCCAGCAATGCTAATTTGTCCAGTCTTGCTTTATATTGCAGCACCGTATTATTTGAGCATCCTCTGCATATAGAATCCTTTAAAAAGGCTTCCGCGTGTTCAGAACGGATATCCTTGATGTATTTAATTTGCGGATAATTAATTTTCAGATAATTAGCAAATTGTGCCCCTGTTTGAATCAAAGATTTTCGTGCTTTATAGCTATATACCTTATCTATCTTTCCTTTTCCAAGTTCCGCCTTTACAGCATGTTTGTCTATCCCCTCTTTGAAGCCATAATCCACAGCAGCTTTAAATTGATATTGTAAATTATTCGACATATTCTCTCCCCTATGCACGCATTAACGGGCTTGTGATAACGCACTTTAATAAGCCATGTTACCCACACACAAGCCCGTTAATGCGTGCATGACAATCCAAATTTTATACCATTCCAATGTACAAATACCAAATTTTTGTTCAGACTACCTAACCGCTGATTATTTTCTCAGCAGTGACTAAATACCTCGCCCAGTCCAAGGCTGACAGGTACAATCCGCACATAAGCGGAGACTGGATTATACAGGCATACAAATCCAGAAATTTCAGCTGTTGCTTAGCCGCTGACGCATTTTTTAACTCCTTTCTGATTTCTCGCCTGATCAGGCTATTATGAATGATTAGATTTTCAGACATGTTGTATTGCTTTTATTTCACCTGCGCAACACAAAAAGAGCCCACTACCCCTTACGAAGTAGTAGACTCTGCATTCCATTAACATAAAACTAAATAAACCTACAAAAGTATATTACCGCAAATATGCAATCTGCGCAAGTAGTAATTCTAGATTTTCTAGTAATCTCTAGCAATTTTCCAGGTATGGGTAACGTATCTGGATTGCCTGCCAAAAATATTTTGCATACTCAATATTATCAAAAATATCCGCCACTGTATAACAAGCACTCTCTTGTAGTTGCCCCTCCACATCACCCTCATATAACCATACTGTCGGCATCCCATTATTAAACAAATTATAAGCTAACCTGGTTACCGCCATACTCCCAGATGTCTGCCATCCTGCTTCAATAGCCTCCGGTTTTATGCTGTGAGTTTCAAAATCATATAATTGTTCAATGTGTTCCCGCGTTCCCCGATCCAATGCCAATAAATAAAACAACGCCATGTGATATACATCATACCGCTTTGCTTCTACTTTCCACTGATTATATAACTGTTCATGCCGATCACTTTTAAATATCATACTATCCACCTCTCCAGACTTATACCAGACATTGTGTACCACACTATTTAACACCATACTCATGTATAATTATATATATTTATAATTATTTTAGGCAGATGCTAATATTGCATCCCTCCATAGCAAATACTGCATCCCTCTGCAACAAGTATTGCACTCCAGAGATACAAATTCTGCATCCCTGGGACGTGCAATATTTACACCTGTTACTCTGTACATGATCAGTGTATAATATCTGCAAGAGCAAGCACATAGTATATATTACAATACCCAATATCTATCTGCTTAATCAATAGGCCTGCATCCTGCAACTCTCGCATACATTTACGCGCTGTGTTTGGAGATATACCCAAATCCTGGCTAATCGCCCCGATGGGATACTTGATGTAGGCTCTATTCAATGGATCCGTATGGCCTTCTCTCAGGGCCCAGTCAGTGCGATCCAGCATCAATGCATATAGCATCTTTGCTTCCAGCGACAAACCTGTCTCTTTTAATATCGACCGTGGCACTCTCAAAAATCCAAAACCTTTTATTTTATCCCCTCGTTTTATATATCTATATTGTTCCATATTTACCTCCTTAAAAAATCAAAAATCGTAAAAACACGAGAGCGGCCATAGACCGCTCTCAGCATACAAGCCACTATTCATTTTCGATTTTTCAAGTCGCGCAAATTACATCCCCCGTGACCGGCATCCAAAATGACTTTTTTATTTCCAGCCATAAAATAAGCTCCTTCACATAGGTCTGTCTCTATACCATATGTGAAGAAGCTTATATATGTTACATCTATTTTTACATGGAGTAATCCACTGCAGTTATATAAGTTATACCAGAGGAAAAAAGTCAGAAATCTGACGCAAGCTTGCTTGCAGGAAGATTTTTAAACTTAGGATCCACCAGAGCCAATAAATAACAGGGTGCCTGGTTTTTACACCCCTCCCCATATTTCAAAAAAATAAATAAAAATACTAAAATTATATATTTACTTTAAAAATATGCAATTTCTGACATCTTTCCATTTGAAGCTATAAAAAATTTTCCCATATCAGAATCAAATAATAATGATTTCTCAGGCTTAAGCATATCCAACTCTTCCGGTATACTACTTGCAACAATAAAACTGTTTGAACTCAGGGAAAGCAGATCATGATTGCCTACAAAATATTGTCCTATTGATCTCCAGAAATTTGCACCAAATGTCTGCATACTATATAAAACCAGATCCATCTCATCCTCAATATCTACCCCATAGATCATTTCAGCAACACGAATCAGAAATGTTTTCTCAATGCCTGATATAACTACAATTTGGCGGGATCCCAGATTGTAAACCATTTTCTGGCATATAACTTTTCCAAAGTTTTCACCTTGATAGTTTCTATTTATAATCTTCACATTTGCTGCAACATTGAGAAATGAAATCAAATTTGTATTGATCACATTTTTCAGCTGCTCTTCAAAATCACTATTGTATGAAGATATGGCTGAGACTCCTTTCCCTACAATTGCCATATCTTCTGTTATTATATGTTCCAAAAGCCATCCAATTCCATCTCCCACAATTTCTGCTATCTCTTTTTTGCTGCATTCATTGCGCTTTACAATGTCTGCGTTTTTTTTCAGCAGCATATTATAAAACTCGTCATGCAGCATCTTATGAAATTCATAACCGGCATAACCTATCTCCCGCATATATATTTCTTCACTCTTTGCATGCCTTTTAAAATATCTAAGCATATATTCCAGAGTTTCCTTCATAAGGAATAACCGATACTTCGCATCATCTCCTCTCTCCATTACTTTATTATAAATCTGATCTGATATCCGAAACAATTCTTTATGCTCTTCATCAAATTTATCTATGCCCATAAGATAATTTTTACTCCATTTGATCATTTTGTCGTCTCCCTTCATGTCTTTATACTGTCAATATGCCTACATTATCCAATTTTGCAGTTAACGCTTTAAGCATTATATCATTCCCATTTTACATTTTCAATACGCGAACTTTACATTTTTAATGAAATATAAAAAGCGCCTCCCGGATTCAGAATATATTCATTCTGTTCCAAGAGACGCACTCACTGTCTTTTTATAAAAATGACTACTTATTCATACATATTTTTTCAATTATCTGTAATCCTTACACCACATCCACATCCACGCCTCTTGGACCCACATGGGTGGAAAATACGATCTGGGTACTGGTCTTTCCAAATTTCTGAAGCTGTCCGATAAAAATATCCAGTTCCATAGTTGTCTGAAATGCAACCTTCATTAACATGGAATATTCACCTGTAACACAGCTGCATTCCAATACATTGGGTACTGACTCTGCATAGGCATAAAACTTCGGTTTATCTTCTGGTATCACATCCAGATTAATAAACGCTAAAATATGATAACCTAATTTCATGGGATCTACCATGGCATGATACCCGGCGATGACCCCGTCTTTTTCCAGTTTTTCTATTCTTGCAGAAACGGCCGGAGATGACAGGAATGTCTTTTCTGCGATCGTTTTTAAAGACATTCTGGCATTTTCCTGCAAAAGTTTTAATATTTTACGGTCGATATCATCCATGAGCATTTAGACTCCCTCCTGACTTTCATTTAAGGTGATGTCACCGCCAGGTGACATATCCCTTTACTTACAAAGCGCTTACTTACGAAGCGCTTTCATACGCTCCACTGCCTCTACTGTATTTTCATATGTATTAAATGCAGTCAGACGGAAATATCCTTCTCCACTTGGTCCGAAGCCGCTGCCCGGTGTTCCCACTACATTCGCCTCTGAAAGCAGGTAATCAAAAAACTCCCAACTGGTCATTCCTTCATTTACCTTCATCCAAACATATGGGGAATTAACTCCGCCAAATACAGTATAGCCTGCTTCCTTTAATCCGTCATAGATCACTTTTGCATTTCTCTTATAATAAGCAACCTGCTCCATGACCTGTTTATTTCCCTCTTCAGAGTAAACAGCTTCACCTGCTCTCTGTTCAATATAAGGAGCACCGTTGAACTTGGTCCCATGACGTCTTGCCCATAAAGAATGAAGCATTACATCGCCGCTCTTTAAATCCTTCGGGATAACAGTATATCCTAAGCGGACACCGGTAAATCCAGCCTTTTTGGAGAAGGAACGGAACTCAATGGCACAGGTTCTTGCTCCTGGGATCTCATAAATGCTGTGCGGAACATCCTCTTCAGAAATATAAGCCTCATAAGCTGCGTCATATAAGATAACAGCGCCTTTTTCATTTGCGTAATCAACCCATACCTTTAACTGCTCCTTTGTAAGAGTAGTTCCTGTTGGGTTATTTGGAACACAAAGATAGATCAGGTCAGGAGTTTCTTTTGGAAGTTTCGGAACAAAACCATTTTCTGCAGTACACGGCATGTAGATCACATTGCTCCAGGTACCTTTGCCCTCATCATATTCACCAGTACGTCCAGCCATAACATTGGTATCGACATAAACTGGATAAACCGGATCACAAACTGCGATCTTACTGTCTGCACTGAAGATTTCCTGGATATTTCCGGTGTCGCTTTTTGCACCGTCAGAAACAAAGATCTCATCAGCCTCTATCTGGCATCCTCTTTCCTGAAAATCCTTTTTCGCAATGGTCTCTCTTAAAAATGCATATCCCAGATCAGGTGCATATCCATGGAAGGTTTCAGCATGTCCCATTTCCTCCACTGCCTTATGCATGGCATCAATGATCGCCGGTGCGATTGGGAGAGTTACATCACCGATTCCCAGACGGATCAGCTTTTTATCCGGGTTTTCTTTCTGGTATGCAGCCACTTTTTTTGCAATGGTAGAAAATAAATAGCTTCCCGGCAGTTTCAGATAATTTTCATTTACTCTAAACATACTTTCATCCTCCATTAACGCAAACGCTCCCAGGACCTTTGAACCTACAACGTCGTAGATCCAAGGCCTGAGAGTGTAATTTTTTCAGGTTTGTATATTCTGCTGTTGGTGTCAAAAGTATTTTGACCCCTCTGAAATATACTCATATTTATTTTTCGGATAAATCATAATATATTTCTTCCGGTATGTCAATACTTCCGTGAAACACTTCTTTTGCAGGTCCCGTCATAAACAAATGATTACTTTCCCGGTCAAAACGGATCAGAAGATCCCCGCCACGTAGAGAAACACGTACCTCATCATCTGTAAAACCTCTTAAAATAGCTGCCATAGCACTGGCTGTAGCCCCTGTACCGCAAGCCCAGGTTTCCCCGCTGCCCCGCTCCCATACGCGCATACGGATATGATCTCTGCTCTTCACTTCAATAAATTCAGAATTTACCCGGTCCGGCTGAAAACGGGGATGATTTTCATAAGATGGACCTATCTTTTCCAGATCCAGGTCATCGATCCCTTCTGTAAAATAAACTGCATGTGGATTTCCCACACTAATGCCGGTAAATTCATGCTCTGTACCGTCGATCACGATCTTTGACCGCAGTTCAGAGGTCAGTCTGGCCTCTCCCATATCCACTGTAAGCATCACTGCTTTTCCGTCTTCCACCTGGATTTTTAATGTCTTAATGCCTCCTAAGGTCTCCACGGTAATAGTCCGTCTGTCTTTATCCACGATCCCATGATCATATGCATATTTTCCCACACAGCGCACTCCATTTCCGCACATGATCCCCTGGGAACCGTCCGCATTATACATATCCATACGGCAGTCTGCCTTATCTGACGGACAGATCAGGATCAGTCCATCGGAACCGATGCCAAAATGGCGGTCGCTGACATATTTTGACACTGCCCCCGGATGTTCCACCTTTTCCCTGAAGCAATCTACATACACATAATCATTACCGATTCCCTGCATTTTCGTAAATTCCATCTCACACCTCATTCTTTATCTTATCCCAACGTTTATACATGGATCAGACTGATGATCATCTGGGATGTTTCCACCAAATTGGTTCCGCTGTCCATACTGCATTTCTGTATATATCTGTGTGCTTCTGATTCCGTCATATTGTTCCGCTCCATCAAAAGCGCCTTTGCCTCATTGATCAGATCCTGCTCTTCCTTACTGCGTTCTTTTGGCCTGCTGCGCAGTTTTCTGCGGATACGCTGCTGCGCCTGCACCATCATGTCCAGCGTACTTAACAGGTTATGTACCTTTAACGGCATAGGAAGGCATACCACTCCCTGTGTCTGTACCCCGTTCCATCTGGAGGGGGATGCCAGCACCAGCATTTCAAAAGAAGCTGAAAGGCACTGTCTCAATTCGTCATACATCATATCTTCAAACCGGTACCCACAGACCAGTATCCCGCCACTTAGATCCTCTGCGGCAGAAAGAGCCTGGGATCCTGACATACAGACAGCGGCTACATCATAACCGCTCCTTACCAGGATGCCTTTTATGCATTTTCCATCTTCCGGCCTGGAAAATGCTACGATTATATTAGCCACATGTCTCACCTCCGGTAAACCTGCATCATAATATTAAGCCTTTTTGCTCCCAACATTTAATATTTATACAGATACTGATTTACCTCCCAGTCAGTGACCTGGGCCCTGAAATCTCTCCACTCCTCTTCCTTCGCTTCCAGATATTTAACGTAAATATGCTCTCCTAATACTTCACGTATAAAAGCATTATCCCGATATGTCTCAATGGCATCCCCCAGTGTCTCCGGTATCCGTTCTACATGCCTGTTCTCCAGTTCTTCCGGCTTCATGCCAAACAGATTGCCCTGGACACATGGCGGCAGCTGCATCTCATTTTCGATTCCGTTAAGGCCAGCCTGAAGACAGGCAGCTAATGCCAGATAAGGGTTCATTGCAGAGTCCGGGCAGCGAAGCTCGATCCTGGTTCCTTCCCCTCTTGGAGATGGGATACGGATCAGGGAGCTGCGGTTGGAAGTTGGGGACCACGCAATATAAATCGGCGCATCATATCCCGGAACCAGACGCTTATACGAATTTACCAGTGGATTAGTAAGAATGGTCATTTCCTTCATATGTCCCAAAATACCTGCCATAAAACGATAAGCCAGCTGGCTTAATCCCAGCTCATCCTTCTCATCTGAAAACAGGTTGTGTCCGTCTTTGTCAGACAAAGACATATTGATATGCATGCCGGACCCGTTGACCCCTTCTTTTGGCTTAGGCATAAATGTAGCATGCAGTCCATGGCGCTTGGCAATCGTCTTAGCTGCCATTTTAAAGGTCATAATACGGTCTGCTGCCTCAAGTCCTTCTGTATACTGAAAATCGATCTCATGCTGGGCCGGGGCGATCTCATGGTGGCTTGCTTCCACCTCAAATCCCATATCCTCCAGATTCAGCACAATGTCCCTGCGCACATTTTCCCCAAGATCAATCGGGGAAACATCAAAATAACTGGCTCTTTCATGAGACTGGGTAGTAGGTCTCCCCTCTTCGTCTGTATGGAACAGGAAAAATTCACACTCCGGTCCTACCTGAAAGGTATACCCCATATCAGCAGCACGCTTTACAGCACGCTTTAACACATATCTTGGATCTCCGATAAAGGGAGTTCCATCTAGATTGTATACATCACAGATCAGCCTTGCTACCTTTCCCTGCTGAGGACGCCACGGAAAAATCTCAAAGGAATCCAGATCCGGATGCAGATACATGTCCGACTCATCAATACGTACAAATCCCTCTATAGCGGAACCATCAAACATACAATCATTATTTAATGCCTTATCAAGCTGGCTGGCAGTGATCGCCACATTTTTAAGGATACCGAAAATGTCTGTAAACTGAAGGCGGATAAATTCCACATCTTCATCTTCTACCATGCGAATAATGTCTTCTCTACTGTATTTACTCATATCCATTCTTCCTCTCCAACAGCCGTTTTCCCAGGCATCTGGCTGATCATTTTAAAACGATGTACTGGGACGTTTGCAGCTTTTATGCCTTTATCCATACTACAAAGGACAGCTGCAAAGTGAACCGTTCATTTTGCAACTGCCCCTTTTTTATAAAAATATAGCAGTAGAATTTTTATTTGTCAACAGGCGATATTGCCCTGTAACCCCCTGATAGTACAATCCGGTATATGCCAAACTGCACTCTTACATGGTCTTTAACTGCTCCGTAAAAAAGCTTCCCAGACTGATGCTTCCTATATAGCCAACATCTCCTGTAAGGAAGATTTCCCCATCTTCCCTTATCTCTACTTCCATGGTCCCTTCCGGCATCTGCACGATCATTTTCGGATCCGTAAGTCCCAGTCTATAAGCAGCAGCTGCAGCGGCACAGCATCCGCTTCCTGATGCCAATGTATAACCTGCACCCCTTTCATAAACCTCAGTCTGTAAATGGGTACGGTCTAACACCTTAATGATCTGTGTGTTGATCTTTTCCGGAAACTGCTTTGCTGTCTCGGAATATTTTCCAATACGGCACACCAGGTCTTTTGATATCTCATCCATTAAGATCACCAGATGTGGATTTCCAATAGAAAGACAGGTCACAGGATAAGGAATATGTCCAAATACCATGGTCTCATTGATGATCTCCCTGCGTGGTCCTTCCACAGGCACCTCATCACTCCAGAAACTGGCTTTTCCCATAGATGCTTTCAGCCGGGTTCCCTCTTCATTTAAGTAATGGATCTCGATCTCTTTTTCAGCAGTATAGATAGTAATGTCTTTCTTCTGGACATAATCTGCATCTTTTAAGTATTTTGCGAAAATACGGATACCGTTTCCACTGTTTTCCGTCTGGCTTCCATCCGGATTCCAAATGATCATATGGATCTTTCCTTCTTTAAAAACAGGTCCTTCCAGAATACCATCTGCGCCTACTCCCACATTGCGGTTGCACAGCAGCTTCACCCGTTGCGGAGTCAGCTCCAGCCTGTTGCACTCCGGATCAAATACCAGATAATCATTTCCCAAACCGTGATATTTTTCTAATTTTAACCGCATGATCTTACCTCCCTTTTAGTGTGATGTACTCTCGGAGTCTTTCATGCACTTGCCTTTGCGACCGATTTTCCGCCAGTCGCACCCGAATTTTATCAACGTACGCACCGCGTACGCCTCAAAAATTTGGGCACAACTAACAAAAAATCTTCTCGCAAAATCAAGTACAAAAAGATTCCGAGAGTACATTGTGTCCCAGCTGTCCACTCACGTTCACACACTGGCACGCTTATCTGCATCCTCTCAACTTACGCTGTATATTTCTGCCCTTTGGCAGGTTCTGTACTATAGTTTACACCACACTACCTCATAAATATATTCATTTAATGCTGCATTATATTACAAATAATGCTATAATATGTACTCTCGGAGTCTTTCCTGCACTTGTCTTTGCGGCCGATTTTCCGCAAAATCAAGTACAAAAAAATTCTGAGAGTACATTAATGAGTGCAGGAGGTTTTCCATGACTAATTCCACATCTGTACCACAGGGCTATCTTTTAGAAGATTTCCGCCTTTTTCACTTAAATGACCTGAACTCAAGGACTTACAACTTCCACCACCATGATTTCCTCAAGATCATGATCCTTCTTTCCGGAAATGTGACCTATGTAGTAGAAGGACGCTCTTACCCATTGATCCCCTGGGATATAGTCCTGGTGGACCGTGGACAGGTGCACAGACCGGTAGTAGATACTGCCCAGCCATACGAGCGCATTCTTCTCTACCTCTCTCCTTCCTTTCTGGAAAAATACAGCACAAAAGAGGCATCTCTGACTAAATGCTTCGAGACTGCCCAGTACCGCCATTCACAGGTCCTGCGTCTCTCCCACGAAACACTGGCTCCCATTAAAGTCCTGCTGCAGAAATTAGAAGCAAACACCAGCTGCAAAAACAACGATTTTGCATCCCCCCTGCTTGCAAAAATCCTCTGCCTGGAATTTCTCATTGAATTAAACAGGATCACTCTTTCACCTAAAGCCGGCTTTCTCACAGAAAGCACTTTAGATTATCGTATTTCCAGCCTTTTAGCCTACATCAACAGCCACTTAGATGAGCCAATGGATATGGCTTCCCTTTCCGCCTTAAGCGGTTTAAGCTCCTATCACATGATGCGGCTTTTCAAGCAGGAAACCGGCTATACAGTTGGAAACTACATTACCGAAAAACGCCTGATCAAAGCCAGAGACCTGTTGAGCCAGGGCACCTGTGCTACACAGGCCTGCTACCTCTGCGGTTTCCAGAACTATTCCACCTTTCTGCGGGCATACAAAAAACGCTATCCAGGACGCCCAAAGGACATCCTGAACAGCATTTAAACCTTACATATTAATTGCTGAATACTTTTCCCGCAATCCTGAAAACATCACAATGTTGTGTAGCCGTATGCATTTACCAGTGCGTCCAGCTTCACTCCTTTTTCACACAGGGGGCACTTTCTGTAATCATAGTAAATATAATCAGTCACGTCTGCCGGGCTGTAAATAGATGTGATCGGGCATCCGTTCAGCTCATCCAGTGTACTGAACACAGCGGCCGCACTCTGCAGCTTTCCGCCATAATACTGGATCGCCTCAATACTCTTATTAAGGCTCAGTCCCGTAGTTACAACTGCTGTAAGGATCAGCACATTTTTCCCACGGACCATAGGTAAAATATTCTCCCGGAATACCATCTGGCTATTGCTGTTGTACTCTGGAGTGATCACATAAATGGTTTTGTGTGCATTGGTGGAAAGAACACCTGCCCTAGTCAGTTCCTCCGCCAGATACGCTCCGATCACCTGGGTTCCTTCCAGGCACACAATGGTATCTACCACCTTATCAAACAAAAACCGCTCTGCAAGATGTTTTGCGATCTCCTGTGCTTCGCTAAGTCTGGTCTTAAGTGTAGTCATATCCAGATAATAATTAATATGGGAATGATTAGTCGCAAAATGTCCCGGTGTTGCCTTAAGAGGTGCCTTACTTCCCGATGCTAAGATCTTCACATAACGATTATCCATAAATGTGCCTCCTTTTCAGAAAAATCAATAGTATTTCCGTTATTTTTAATGATATTATACAAAGTATAAGCCATATTCGCAAGACTTTTGTGTAAAACAACCATTTTTTTAAACTAGCACATAAAAAGGACAGCCATTTCTGGCTGTCCCTACAGTTCCACAGATTTACTCTTCAGTTTTAACCTTAAACATCTTCACCGGACTGTTCCTGCTTTTCTTCTGAAACAGCTTCCGCTGCATCTGTTTCTGTTTTTTCAGATACATCCGCCGTTACTTCTGCAGCACCCATCTTGGCACTCTCATCTCTATCTGCCTTTTCCAGATGCTCTGTATCCGGAATACCTTCGCCTTCTTTCTTCTCTTCCGGCTCCGGCAGTCCTTTTACTTCACGGAAGATCTTCATAAATTCCTTACCTGTAATAGTCTCCTTCTCGATCAGGAAAGCTGCGATCTTATCCATAGCTTCTCTGTCATCCCTTAAAAGACGTTTTGCCTCATCGTAAGCATTTTTCAGGATCTTCATAACTTCCTGGTCGATATCTGCTGCTGTAGCATCGCCGCAGTTTAATACAGTACGACCGGTAAGATACTGGTTCTCCTGGCTTTCAAGACCCATAAGACCGAATTTTTCAGACATACCGTACTGAGTGACCATAGCTCTTGCCAGGTTGGTGGCCTGCTGGATATCATTGGCAGCACCGGTAGTAACAGTTTCAAAAACGATCTCCTCTGCTGCACGGCCACCCATTAATTCAACCAGTCTTGCCTCCAGTTCCTTCTTGGTGCTTAAATATTTTTCTTCTTCCGGAACATTCATAACATATCCCAAAGCACCCATGGTTCTTGGAACAATGGTGATCTTCTGGACCGGCTCGGAATGTTTCTGCAGGGCACTGACTAATGCATGTCCTACCTCATGGTAAGATACGATGCGGCGCTCTTCCTTGCTCATGATGCGGTCCTTTTTCTCCTTACCAACAAGGACAACCTCAACAGCCTCAAACAGATCCTTCTGGGAAACTGCATTTCTGCCGTTCTTAACTGCATTAATAGCAGCCTCGTTCATCATATTTGCAAGGTCTGCACCTACAGCACCGGATGTTGCAAGGGCTATTTCCTTAAAATCTACTGTTTCATCTAACAGCACATCCTTGGAATGTACCTTTAAAATGCTGATACGTCCATTTAAATCTGGTTTATCTACAACTACACGACGGTCAAAACGTCCCGGACGCAGAAGAGCTGGATCCAGGATCTCCGGACGGTTGGTAGCACCAAGGACCAAAAGTCCCTTTGTAGAGTCAAAGCCATCCATCTCAGAAAGAAGCTGGTTTAAGGTCTGCTCACGCTCATCATTTCCACCCATACGGCTGTCACGGCTGCGTCCGATGGCATCGATCTCATCGATAAAAATAATGCATGGTGCGTTTTCCGTTGCGTTCTTAAACAGGTCACGGACACGGGATGCACCCACACCTACGAACATTTCCACAAAGTCAGAGCCTGACAGGGAATAAAATGGCACATGTGCTTCACCTGCTACTGCCTTTGCAAGAAGAGTTTTACCGGTTCCTGGAGGTCCTACTAATAATGCACCCTTTGGAAGCTTTGCACCGATCTTTGTGTATTTTCCGGGATTATGAAGGAAATCTACGATCTCAGTTAAAGATTCCTTTGCCTCATCTTCACCTGCTACATCCTTAAAAGTAATCCCCGTTTCTTTCTGCACATACATCTTGGCGTTGCTCTTGCCTACACCCATGATTCCGCCGCCACCCATGCGCTTCATGGTAAAGTTCATAATGAACAGCAGGAACAAAAATGGAAGTGCATAACTTAATATCTCTAACAGCAATGCATTGGAAGTATTATTTTCCCTGTTTGTAACAACGTTATTCTTTAAAATACGGTCTACAAACTGGTAATCTCCTTCCAGACGCACAACATAATATTTCATCTGCTGGGAATAGTTGGTATCATCTGCCTTTGGTTTTACCTCAATAATGGTACTTCCAACGCTGATAGATTCAACTTTGCCATTTTCCACCATGTTTACAAACTCATTGTAAGACAGTTCCTGACGCTGTCTGGCGTTGACAGTGGAGTTCATCCAGCCCACGATCAGGATCGTCAGCAATGCCGCAACAACCAGCATGGTAATGGTCTGCCAATTACTGTTCTGATTCTGTTTGTTGTTATTATCCATACTGTATAAATTCTCCCTCTAACAGGCATTTGTTGCACGCATAAAACATGCCAGAGCCTATTCTTTTCTATTATAATGTGAGTCTATCCATAAATCAAGGAAAGAACTATTAAAATTCTGAAAACAAAGGCACCATTTTCCCCTTCATCTCCACTTTAGATTCTTAGTTTTTTAGGTTTTTTACATTTTTTTGAAAAAACTCCCTAGATTTCTGATTTTTATAGTTGTATAATAGACCAGTTTTTAAAAAAACCGTAAATAAAAACCTATACATTCCACCACAAAAGGAGGTTCCCCACTATGCCAGTAAAATACGTATTCGTAACCGGCGGTGTTGTATCCGGACTTGGAAAAGGCATTACCGCTGCTTCCCTTGGCCGTCTTTTAAAGGCCAGAGGCTACAAAGTTACCATGCAGAAATTTGACCCCTACATCAACATCGACCCAGGTACCATGAACCCGGTACAGCACGGCGAAGTCTTCGTCACAGACGACGGCGCTGAAACTGACCTTGACCTTGGACACTATGAGCGTTTCATTGATGAAAGCCTGACTAAAAATTCCAATGTAACTACCGGTAAGGTTTACTGGACCGTTCTGCAGAAAGAACGCCGCGGAGACTTTGGCGGAGGTACGGTACAGGTCATCCCCCACATCACCAATGAGATCAAAAGCCGTTTCCACCGCAATTACAATGATAACGAAACTGAGATCGCCATCATCGAAGTTGGCGGTACTGTTGGCGACATCGAAAGCCAGCCATTCTTAGAGGCGATCCGCCAGTTCCAGCACGATGTTGGTCCAGGCAACACCTGTCTCATCCACGTCACCCTTATCCCTTATTTAAAAGCATCTGAAGAATTAAAGACCAAACCAACCCAGGCAAGCGTAAAAGACTTACAGGGAATGGGTATCCAGCCAGACATCTTAGTATGCCGTTCCGAGCATCCATTAGATGACAATATCAAGAGCAAGATCGCATTATTCTGCAATGTACCAAAGACCCATGTGCTCCAGAATCTGGACGTGGAAGTTCTTTATGAGGTTCCTCTTGTAATGGAAGAAGAACATCTGGCACAGGTTGCCTGCGAATGCTTAAATCTGCCATGTCCACAACCAGACTTAAAAGACTGGACTGCTATGATCGATGCATGGAAACATCCTGAAAAAAATGTAACTATTGCACTGGTAGGAAAATACACCCAGCTCCACGATGCCTACATTTCTGTTGTAGAGGCATTAAAACACGGTGCAGTTGCCAACAGAGCACAGGTACACATTAAATGGATCGATTCCGAAAATGTAAATCCTGAAAACGTTGAAGAACAATTAGGTGATGTTTCCGGCATCCTGGTACCAGGCGGCTTCGGAGACCGCGGTATTGACGGAATGATCTGCGCTATCCGCTATGCAAGAGAACATAAGGTCCCATTCCTCGGTCTCTGTCTTGGCATGCAGCTTTCCATCGTAGAATTTGCAAGAGACGTGATCGGCTGGAATGACGCTCACAGCGTGGAATTGGATCCTGCTACTACCCATCCTGTGATCCACCTGATGCCAGACCAGGACGGTATTGAAGATATCGGCGGAACCTTAAGACTTGGTTCTTATCCATGTGTTCTGGATAAAAATTCCAGGGCATACGCCCTTTACGGCGAAGAAACCATCCATGAACGCCACAGACACCGCTATGAAGTAAATAACGATTACCGTACCTTCCTTACAGAGCACGGTATGATGTTATCTGGTATGTCTCCTGACAACCGTATCGTAGAAATGATCGAACTGCCAGATCACCCATGGTTTGTAGGAACCCAGGCTCACCCAGAACTTAAGTCCCGTCCAAACCGCCCACATCCGCTGTTTAAGGGATTCATTGAGGCATCTTTAAAAAACCAGGACAAATAATAACAGCAGATACCTGCATCACCTGACTGAATAAAAACCATCAAAAAAACACATCCTGTTTACAGCAAAACAGATCACTGATCCAAAAGCTGCTTACAGGAGGTGTTTTTTTATGAAAAAATGCAATTTCAAAGACAGTTCTGATCCCAAAAACAAAACAGTCCAAAATCCCTTTGATGACTCAGATATACAGGCATGCTCTGCTACTGACTGTACCGGCCTGATCCCATCACTGCCACAGGATGAAGGTGAAGTGGAGGCATATGAGGATCTTTATCCTTATATTGCCAAAGTAAAAAACGTTGTAAAAACAACAAAACACAATTTTTCTCACCGGCATCAGACAGAATGAGACCCTCAATTCTGCAAAAAAAGCCTGTGCCGCTGCCCACTCCGGCAGCCTGCACAGACTTTTCCAATTATCTCTTATTTCTCATGCATAAATCTTCCAAGGAATTCCTTGGTCTGTTCTCTCTGGGGATTTGCGAAGATATCTGCCGGTGTTCCCTCTTCCACGATAACACCGTTTGCCATATAAACAACATGTGTAGACACATCTCTTGCAAATGCCATTTCATGGGTAACGATGATCATGGTCAGGCCTTCTTTTGCAAGCTTGCGCATAACTTCCAGAACCTCTCCAACCATCTGTGGATCCAGTGCGGATGTGGGCTCGTCAAACAGCAGTACTTCAGGCTCCATAGCCAGGGCTCTTGCAATCGCTACACGCTGTTTCTGGCCACCGGAAAGCTGTCTTGGTTTTGCATTGATATAAGGAGCCATGCCAACTTTTTCCAAATAATACATGGCCTTCTGCTTTGACTCTTCCTTACCCTTCTTTAATACCTTAACCTGTCCCACCATACAATTTTCAAGAACCGTCATATTGTTAAACAGGTTAAAGCTCTGGAATACCATACCAACTCTGGAACGGTATTTCGGTGCATTTACCTTTGCATCAGCAATATTATTTCCATGATATAAGATCTCGCCGGTAGTCGGTGTTTCAAGTAAATTTAAGCAGCGCAGTAAAGTGGACTTACCAGAACCGGAAGCTCCGATAATACAGGTAACATCCTTGCTGTTTACAGTAAAATCAATATCCTTTAAGACCAGATTTGTACCAAAGGTCTTGCTTAAATGGCGGATCTCCAAAATCTTTTCGCTCATTACTGCTCCTCCTTCTTATCATCTGGATAACGGTACATACCACTGGTATAAGCCAGTGTATCAGTAGTTGCCAGATCAAAGTTATCTGCACCATCCATCTTCTTCTCCCACAGACGCAGTAATCTGGAGCAGGTAAATGTCATGATAAAATACATGATCATGGTAATGGTATAGGTCTCAAAGTTCATATAAAGAGCTCCCGCAGCTGCCTTTGTCTTATACAGCAGCTCTGCTACACCTGTCTCTTATACACATCTCCGAGCCCACGAGACGGAGCTACATCTC
>UQJF01000033.1 GCA_900541315.1 uncultured Clostridium sp.
GAGATGTAGCTCCGTCTCGTGGGCTCGGAGATGTGTATAAGAGACAGGTACAGTTATTTACGAAACGATGTACTAGGTGGTTATGGGAACTGCTAGTGTGCAAGGCTATATAGATATTTGGCAGCCAAGCTGGTTATGAATAAGCAGGGTGACAGGTCGGATTACGAATATTGGTAGCAGTTGCAAAAGTTCCAACAGCATGTAGTACATGATTTTCATTTATGATGACGTTACCGTCAGATGACATGTCTATTTAGAATATAATTATGAAATACTAAAAAGCCTTGTTTCTATAAGGTTTTTTTTTGTCATCAGAAAGTTCAAAAAGAACACAATATGTTCTCACGGAACCTTTCTGTGCCTGATTTTGTGAGAAGATTTTTGTCCGTTATACCCAAATTTCTGAGGCGTATGGGGTGTACGGCGATGAAATCCGGGGGCGACTGGCGGAAAATCGACCACAAAGGCGTGCAAGAAAGATTCCGAGAGGACATCAATGCAATATGGAGGGAAAAATGGCAAAGGAACAATATAATGCAGACAGTATAACCGTCCTGGAAGGACTGGAAGCGGTCCGTAAGAGACCAGGTATGTATATCGGAGGAGTGGGATCTAAAGGGCTGAACCATCTGATCTATGAAATTGTGGACAATTCAGTGGATGAGCATCTGGCAGGCTTTTGTACCCAGATCACTGTCCGGCTGGAAAAAGACGGTTCATGTACTGTGCGTGATAATGGACGCGGTATTCCAGTAGAAATGCATAAAAAGGGAGTGTCTGCAGCCAGAGTAGTACTTTCTACCCTTCATGCAGGCGGAAAATTTGACAATAATGCATATAAGACCAGTGGAGGTCTTCACGGTGTAGGTTCCTCCGTTGTAAATGCTCTTTCTGAGCATATGACTGTAAAAATCTACCGTGACGGCTGTATCTATCAGGATACCTATCATCAGGGACATCCTACTACAAAACTGGAAAATGGTCTTCTTCCAGTAATTGGAAAAAGCCGCGAGACAGGAACAGAGATCAATTTTCTTCCAGATGGGGAAATCTTTGAAAAGACCCGTTTTAAAGCAGATTGGTTAAAAAGCCGTTTACATGAAACAGCTTACTTAAATCCAAACCTGATGATCCACTATGAAAACCGCAGAAGCGGGGAAGAAGAGAAGGTAACTTACCATGAACCAGATGGCATTATCGCCTATGTAAAAGAATTAAATGCAGGAAAAGCACCCATCCATGATCCAATCTATTTTAAGGGTGTGGTAGATAAGATAGAGGTAGAAGCCTGCATACAGTTTGTAGACACTTTTGAAGAAAATATACTTGGTTTCTGCAACAACATTTTCACTCAGGAAGGCGGCACTCATTTAGCCGGTTTTAAAACCAAATTTACAGCCCTGATCAACTCTTATGCCAGAGAATTAGGTATTTTAAAAGATAAAGACTCCAATTTTACCGGTGCCGATACCCGAAATGGTATGACCGCTGTGATTGCAGTAAAACACCCGGATCCCATTTTTGAGGGACAGACTAAGACAAAACTTGCCAGTGCAGATGCTACCAAAGCTGTATTTACTGTGACAGGAGACCAGCTGCAGCTTTACTTTGACCGAAATGTAGAGGTCTTAAAGGGTGTGATCGGCTGTGCAGAGAAATCAGCTAAGATCCGCAAAGCCGAAGAAAAAGCGAAAACAAACATGCTGACTAAATCCAGGTTTTCCTTTGACAGCAACGGAAAACTGGCAAACTGTGAAAGCCGTGATGCTTCCAAATGTGAGATCTTCATCGTAGAGGGAGATTCTGCAGGCGGTTCTGCAAAAACAGCCAGAAACCGTCAATATCAGGCTATCCTTCCTATCAGGGGAAAAATCTTAAACGTAGAAAAGGCATCTATGGATAAGGTTTTGGCAAATGCAGAGATCAAGACTATGATCAATTCCTTTGGCTGTGGTTTTTCCGAAGGCTATGGAAATGACTTTGACATCACCAAGCTGCGCTATGACAAGATCATCCTTATGACAGATGCGGATGTAGACGGAAGCCATATTGATACCTTATTATTAACTTTTCTTTATCGCTTCATGCCGGAGCTGATCTATGACGGACATGTATATATTGCCATGCCGCCGTTATTTAAAGTGATCCCGAAACGGGGCGAAGAACAGTATCTTTATGATGAAAAGGACCTGGAACGTTACCGCAGGGTCCACACCGGGGATTTTACCTTACAGCGATACAAAGGTCTTGGTGAAATGGATGCGGAGCAGCTTTGGGAGACCACACTGGACCCGGAGCGGCGTGTATTAAAGCGGGTAGAGATTGAAGATGCAAGAATGGCGTCAGAAGTAACAGAAATGCTTATGGGCAGTGAGGTAGGACCTCGCCGCCAATTTATTTATGAACATGCAGACGAAGCAGAAATTGACGCATAACAGAGAGGACAGACAGAGATGGCGGAGAAGATATTAAGAACCGAATACAGTGAGGAAATGCAGAAAAGCTACATGAATTATTCCATGAGCGTTATCACTGCAAGAGCAATCCCGGATGCAAGAGACGGATTAAAGCCAGTTCAGCGCCGTGTTCTCTATGACATGAGCCAGCTGCATCTGGATCATGATAAACCACATAGAAAATCAGCCCGTATCGTAGGTGATACCATGGGTAAATACCACCCCCACGGTGACAGCTCCATTTACGATACCTTAGTTGTTATGAGCCAGGAATTTAAAAAGGGTATGGCATTGGTAGACGGTCACGGAAATTTCGGCTCCATTGAAGGAGACGGGGCTGCGGCTATGCGATATACAGAGGCAAGACTGGAGAAATTTGCCCAGGAAGTTTACTTAAAAGATCTGGATAAGACTGTTAATTTCGTACCAAACTACGATGAAACAGAAAAAGAGCCGGAAGTCCTTCCTGTACGCGTACCAAACCTTTTAGTAAACGGTGCAGAAGGAATTGCTGTTGGTATGAGTACCAGCATCCCAACCCACAACCTTGGAGAAGTAGTAGACGTAGTCCAGGCATATATTGATGATCCGGCAGCTCCTACAGAAGAGCTGATGAAATATCTGCCGGGACCTGATTTCCCTACAGGAGGCATTATTGCTAATAAAAGTGAGCTGCCTCAAATCTATGAAACAGGCGTTGGCAAGATTAAATTAAGAGGTCGTTTTGAAGTAGAACTTGGAAAGAGGAAAGTAGATAAGGACAAGCTGATCATCACAGAGATTCCTTATACAATGATCGGCGCAGGTATTAATAAGTTTCTGGTAGATGTAGCAGACCTGGTAGAGTCCAAGAAATTGACAGACGTAGTAGATATTTCCAACCAGTCTAACAAGGACGGGATCCGTATTGTTCTGGAGCTAAGAAAAGACGCGGATATTGATCGTATTAAAAATATTTTATATAAAAAAACTAAATTAGAGGATACTTTCGGTGTCAATATGCTTGCTATTGCAGATGGCAGACCGGAAACCTTAAATTTAAAAGGTATCCTGCGTAATTTCATGGAATTCCAGTATCAAAATACGGAACATAAATACAATGTGCTTCTGGAAAAAGAACTGGATAAGAAAGAAATCCAGGAAGGTCTGATCGCAGCCTG
Organism: uncultured Clostridium sp.; assembly: GCA_900541315.1. Classification (GTDB taxonomy): domain Bacteria; phylum Bacillota; class Clostridia; order Lachnospirales; family Lachnospiraceae; genus Enterocloster. The sequence goes on from UQJF01000033.1 coordinate 3,617, forward strand.
CGACTGCATTGACCTGATCATCGCTATTTTACGTGGCTCCAAGAACCTGAAGGACGCCAAAGCGTGTCTGATGAACGGCGATATTTCCAATATAAATTTTAAAGTGGCTGGTTTTGAAGAAGATGCGGCAAAACTTCATTTTACAGAACGTCAGGCAGCTGCGATTCTGGAAATGCGTCTTTATAAACTGATCGGGCTGGAAATACTGGCTCTGGAAAAAGAACACAAAGCAACTTTAAAAAAGATTGCCGAATACAAAAAGATCCTTGGCAGCAGAGCTGTTATGAACCAGGTGATCAAAGATGATCTGGCTGCTATCAAGACAGAATTTGCCATTCCGAGGCGGACCCGCATTGAAGACGGCGCAGAAGCAGTTTATGTGGAAAATGAGATTTCAGTACAGGAAGTTGTTTTTGTTATGGACCGCTTCGGCTACTGTAAACTCCTTGATAAAGCAACATATGAGCGCAATCAGGAAACTGTAGATACAGAACAGGTCCATGTGCTCCGATGCTTAAATACGGATAAACTGTGCCTGTTCACATCTGCAGGTGTTCTTCACCAGATCAAAGCAATGGACATCCCATCCGGCAAGCTTCGTGACAAGGGTGTTCCGATAGAAAATTTAAGCAAATATAATGGCAGAAATGAAACCATCTGCCTTCTCACCACAGCCCGTGCGCTCAAAGGCCGCGTCCTTTTATTTGCTACCCGTCTTGCTATGGTAAAACAGGTGCCTGGTGAAGAATTTGAGACGAATAACCGTATGGTAGCAGCTACCAAGCTTCAGGATGAAGACAGTGTAGTTTTTGTGACAATGATAAACGGTGAGACAGACATTGTTCTTCAGACAACAGGCGGAAATTTCCTGCGATTCCCATTAGATGAGATCTCCATACTAAAAAAAGCATCCCGGGGTGTGCGCGGCATTCGTCTTGCAAAAAATGAAGAACTGGAAACTGTATATCTCATTGGCGAAAATCCTGTCATTGACTATAAAGGCAAGGAAGTTCATTTAAACAGGTTAAAACTGGCAAAAAGAGATGGAAAAGGTACCAAGGTCCGTTTATAATAAAGCCATAGACGAACAAAATTAAGACCATGTCCGCCATGCAAAGACGAATGTACGTAAATGGCGAATTTTATGTTGCAATTTTTCCGACTTTGTTATAGGATAGGAAAAGATTCCCCGATGTGGGAGTAAAATGAAAGCAGCGGCTGCTACTTAAGGCCCTGTAAAAGATGAGGAGAGGAACTATGGAAAAGAAATTAAGAGTTGGTATCTTAGGTGCAACAGGTATGGTAGGACAGAGATTTATTTCTTTGTTGGAAAATCACCCGTGGTATGAGGTAGTTACAGTGGCTGCCAGCCCAAGATCAGCAGGAAAGACCTACGAAGAAGCAGTAGGCGGCCGTTGGAAAATGACCACACCTATGCCGGAAGCTGTAAAGAAGCTGGTTGTCATGAATGTAAACGAGGTAGAGAAAGTAGCTGCCAGTGTTGATTTCGTGTTCAGTGCTGTAGATATGACAAAAGATGAGATCCGCGCCATTGAGGAAGAATACGCAAAGACAGAAACCCCCGTAGTTTCTAATAACAGTGCACATCGTTGGACTCCAGACGTTCCTATGGTCGTTCCGGAGGTAAATCCAGAGCATTTTGATGTCATTGAGTTCCAGAAAAAGCGTCTTGGAACCACCAGAGGCTTCATCGCAGTAAAACCAAACTGCTCTATCCAGAGCTATGCACCGGTTTTAACTGCCTGGATGGAATATGAGCCATATGAAGTAGTTGCAACTACCTATCAGGCAATTTCCGGTGCAGGAAAGACCTTTAAAGACTGGCCTGAAATGGAAGGAAATATCATCCCATACATCGGCGGAGAAGAAGATAAGAGTGAGCAGGAGCCACTGCGTATCTGGGGCCACATTGAGAACGGACAGATCGTAAAAGCAACAAGTCCGGTTATTACCTGCCAGTGTATCCGTGTTCCTGTATTAAATGGACATACAGCAGCTGTATTTGTTAAGTTTAGAAAGAAGCCAACGAAAGAACAGCTGATCGAGAAATTAGTAAACTTTAAAGGAATTCCTCAGGAACTGGAACTTCCTAGTGCTCCAAAGCAGTTCATCCAGTATCTGGAAGAAGACAACCGTCCACAGGTAAGCCTGGATGTAGATTTTGAGCATGGCATGGGCATCTCTGTAGGTCGTTTAAGAGAAGATACAGTATATGACTACAAGTTTGTAGGTCTTTCCCATAACACTGTAAGAGGTGCAGCAGGCGGAGCAGTTCTGTGTGCAGAACTGCTTACTGCAAAGGGATATATTGCAGCTAAATAGTATAGAAAAAATATATGTCCTCCTGGATGACGGGGGGACATACTGACTAAAAGGAGGTTTTCTTATGGCAATCTTAAAAAAAGAGTTTGGCGTTATGCCTTCAGGGGAAAAGGTATATGAGTACACATTAACCAACAAAAAAGGGATCAGTGCCTCTTTTATTGATCTTGGGGCTGTCTGGACTAAAATGCTGGTACCGGATAGTAATGGAAATATGACAGATGTGATCCTGGGATATGATGATCTGGAGAGCTATCAGATAAACAAACCCCATTTCGGTGCACCAGTTGGCAGAAATGCAAACCGCATTGGAAATGCAGTTATTACTATTGACGGAAAAGACTATAAATTAGAGGCAAACAACGGACCTAATAACCTGCACAGTGGTCCTGATCTGTATCACAGCCGTTTATGGGAGTGCTGGGCATACGAGACGGAAGAAGGAAGCCGTCTGGATTTCTTTTTAACCAGCCCGGATGGGGACCAGGGTTATCCTGGAAATGCAAAAATTCGCATAAGCTATACTTTAACAGAAGACAATTGTGTAAAGATCGATTATAACATGGTCAGCGATGCAGATACAGTGGCAAACTTTACGAATCACTGCTACTTTAATCTGGCTGGACATAACAGCGGTCCTGTATTAGACCAGCAGGTATGGCTGGCAGCTGACAGCTATACCCCAGCAGATGCAACATCTATCCCAACTGGTGAGATTCTTCCTGTAGCAGGGACTCCTATGGATTTTAGAAAAATGAAACCGCTTGGACGGGATATTGAAGCTGATTTTGAAGCTTTAAAATTAGGCCATGGATATGATCACAATTGGGTATTGAACCACGAAGCAGGTGTACTTGGTATCGCAGGAAAAGCAAAAGATCCAGCAAGTGGCCGCGTAATGGAAGTTTATACTGATCTTCCTGGCATGCAGCTTTATACTGCAAACTTTTTAACAGATGAACGTCCTGGAAAAGGCGGAGCTCACTATAACAGACGTCACGCCTTCTGTTTTGAAACACAGTATTACCCGGATGCCTGCCATAAGGCAAATTTCCCGTCACCTATCTTAAAATCGGGAGATACTTATAAAACAACAACTATTTATAAGTTCTATGCAGAGTAAAGAGTAGAAGAGTATATCACAGACAGACGATCTTTGCTCATAATACTTAAACAAAACAGCCCATTGCCTAAAATGGTTTTGGGCTGTTTCTCTTATTTCTTTAACTTTCTGGTAAATTCTTGCAAGCCCCCCGAAAAAATGTTATACTCATAAAATATGTCTTATAAGAATTATTAATGAGGCTTACAGAAAAAAGCCTTATATAAAATTGAGGGATTAAATGTCAAAATCATTATTCATTGCGGAAAAGCCCAGTGTAGCCCAGCAGTTTGCAGATGCGTTAAAGATACGTGGACGAAGGAGCGATGGTTATATTGAGTCAGAAGATACCATTGTTACCTGGTGCGTAGGTCATCTGGTGACAATGAGTTACCCGGAAGCTTACGATATGAAATACAAGCGCTGGAGCCTTAATACACTGCCTTTTCTGCCAAAAGAATTTAAATATGAAGTAATACCCAATGTGGGAAAGCAGTTTTCCATTGTTAAAGGTCTTCTTACAAGACCGGATGTGGATACCATATATGTCTGTACCGACTCTGGACGTGAAGGAGAGTATATTTACCGTCTGGTGGCCCAAATGGCTGGTGTAAAGGACAAACAACAAAAACGTGTATGGATAGACTCCCAGACAGAAGAAGAGATCCTTCGCGGGATCCATGAAGCAAAAGATGAGTCAGAATATGATAATCTGTCTGCTTCTGCCTATTTAAGGGCAAAAGAAGACTACCTTATGGGGATTAATTTTTCCAGAGTCCTGACATTGCGCTATGGACCGTCTATGTCCCAGTATCTGGGAACTAAATTTACAGTTCTCTCTGTAGGTCGTGTTATGACCTGTGTTCTTGGAATGGTGGTGCGCAGGGAACGTGAGATACGAAACTTTGTAAAAACTCCTTTCTATCGTGTGTTAGGAAGTTTTCAGGCAATTGCAAAAGACGGTACACCTGTACTACTTGATGCAGAATGGAAGGCAGTAGAAGGCTCAAAATACTTTAAAACACCGTATCTGTATAAAGAAAATGGTTTTAAAGAAAGAGAAAAAGCAGAGGAACTGATCGCTTATTTAAAAACAGAGCCACCATTAGAGGTACAAGTCCTTTCCAAAGAGAAGAAAAAGGAAACAAAAAATCCACCTCTTCTTTATAACCTTGCAGAACTTCAGAATGACTGCTCTAAAATGTTTAAAATAAGCCCTGACGAAACATTAAAAGTAGTGCAGGAGTTATATGAAAAGAAACTGGTAACATATCCAAGAACCGATGCCAGGGTCCTTTCCACAGCGGTTGCCAAAGAAATCTATAAAAATATCAGTGGACTGATGCACTATGAACCTATGGCTGGGTTTGCCAAAGAGGTCATTGATCTTGGAAGTTTCAAGGGGATTGGAAAAACACGATATGTCAATGACAAGCAGATCACGGATCATTATGCCATTATACCTACGGGACAGGGGCTTGGGAATCTGCGTGGGCTGTCTCCTTTGGGAGAAAAGGTTTACCAGGTGGTCTGCCGCCGTTTTTTAAGCATTTTTTATCCCGCTGCCATTTACCAGAAATACAGTATTGTTCTGGAACGGAAAAATGAGCAGTTTTTTGCAAATTTTAAAGTATTGTCAGAACCTGGTTATTTGAAAGTTGCTGATGTGAATCTTGCAAAGAAAAACAGCATTCAGGAAACCTTTTCTGATGAAAAAGAAGGGAATTCCATACAAACAGATGAAAAAAATACGGAAATTCCAAAAGTTGACCGAACTCTGCTGCTACAGGTGCTTGCAGATTTGAAAAAAAATGATATACTTACTATAGCGGATCTGAAGGTGAAGGAAGGAGAGACTTCTCCACCAAAAAGATATACCTCCGGTTCCATGATCCTGGCTATGGAAAATGCAGGCCAGTTGATCGAAGATGAGGAGCTGCGGGCCCAGATCAAGGGCAGCGGCATCGGCACCAGTGCCACCAGAGCAGAGATACTGAAAAAACTGGTCAGTATCAAATACCTGGGGTTAAATCAGAAAACTCAGGTGATCACGCCATCTCTGTTGGGAGAAATGGTGTATGAGGTGGTGGACCACTCCATCAGACAATTATTAAATCCAGAGCTTACCGCCAGCTGGGAAAAAGGTCTGACTTATGTGGCGGAAGGTTCCATTACATCAGATGAATATATGGAAAAGCTGGAGCGTTTTGTTGCTATACGTACAGTAAACGTAACAAGACTGAACAACCAGTATGATATGCGGGAACTTTTTGACGCGGCTGCCGCCTTTTACAAAACAAAAAAGGAGAACTGATTACGATGAAACTGAAGGAAATGAAAATTAAAGAGCTGTTTGATACAAGCCATACAATTGCAGAAAGAATTTTTGATAACCATACTTATCCTTGGGAAGTGCTTCCTGAGATTGGTGATTTTATCCGTTCTTTAGGACCTCTTCTTCCGGAAAATGAATACCGTAAGATTGGTAATGATATCTGGGTACACAAGAGTGCAAAGGTTGCTCCTACTATTATGATGGCTGGTCCAATGATCATTTGTGAAGGTGCAAATGTGCGTCACAGTGCATTCTTAAGGGGAAATGTTATCATCGGCGCAGGTGCTGTTGTTGGTAATTCCTGTGAGTTAAAGAATGCCCTGATTTTTGACGAAGCGCAGATCCCGCATTTTAACTATGTAGGTGATTCTGTACTTGGCTACAAGGCTCATATGGGCGCAGGTGCTGTTACCTCCAATGTGAAGTCCGACAAATCCTTAGTTGTAGTACACGCAGAAGATAAGGAAGTTGCTACCGGATTCAAGAAATTCGGTGCGATCCTTGGTGATGGTGTAGAAGTCGGCTGTAACAGTGTTCTTAATCCAGGAACTGTTGTAGGAAAAGAAAGCAATATCTATCCATTATCCAGTGTCAGAGGCTGTATTGCCGCTCATTCTATTTATAAGAACCAGGATAATGTTGTAGCAAAAGAAAGCCGTGAAGAAGCTCCTGCACCAAAGAAAAGAGCAACCAGAAAACCAAAGGTTGTTAAGGAATAAATGATAAAAAACCCCGCCAGTTGGCGGGGTTTAATGCTTTATATATTATTTTGTTCCGAAAATACGATCACCGGCATCTCCAAGACCTGGACAGATATAGGCATTTTCATTTAAGCATCTGTCAAGATGTCCAACATAGATCTGTATATCCGGATGTGCTTCCTGAAGCTTTTTAAGACCTTCCGGTGCTGCAATGATGGCCATAAATTTAATTTTCTTCCCACCGTGCTGTTTGATAAAATTAACAGCTGCAATAGCAGAACCACCAGTTGCTAACATTGGGTCAGTGACTACGATGGTACGTTCTTCAATAGGATCCGGAAGCTTGCAGTAATATTCGTGCGGCTCATGGGTCTCTTCATCTCTGTAAAGACCGATATGTCCAACCTTTGCACTTGGAACCAGTGCCAGGATACCATTTACCATGCCAAGTCCAGCTCTTAAAATAGGTACGATAGCCAGTTTGCGGCCTGCGATCATAGGGGTCATACAAGTCTCTAATGGAGTTTCAACTTCTACATTTTCCAGAGGAAGATCTCTTAAAGCTTCATATCCCATCAGCATAGCGATTTCTTCAATCAGAGCACGGAATTCATTGGTTCCGGTGTTTTTATTTCTCAGGATAGAAATCTTGTGCTGGATAAGTGGATGATCAAAAACAATTACATTTTCCATAGTTTTTTGCTGCTCCTTATTTGTGTTGTATAAGACAAATAATTGTCTTTTTTCTGTTCTTTATTATAACTGAAAGTATTGATTATAGCAACGTTTACTTAGTAGAAGGATTAAAAGTTACAATCACATAATCACCTAAAGCATGTGGTACCGGAACAGAAAAGCAGATGGTTCCATGGCTTTCGTAACTAAAAGATTCCGGCCATGCAGTTTCCGATGCCAATGGAAAATCTGCCCCATTAAATACTTCTGTAAGAATATCCATATCTAAGTTGTCCCGATACTTTAAAAATGCTTCTTTCTGTTCCTGGGTAACGCCTAGAAACTCCACATCATCACTTAAAACATAACCAGCCATGGTGTATCCGTCTGTAAAATCAGAAAGTTCCAGATCCCGCACCTGGTTCAGGTCCATTGTATTAGTATAAAAAACACTGACCGGGTAAGCCGCACCGTCACTCATACGATCCCCCTTATAAACAGCAGTAAGCCGTTTGCGGTCTGCAGAAATGACCTCACATTTCACAGTGAGGGTATCTTTTGTTTCATCCAGATCATTTGCCTGGATAATAGAAAGAGCATTGGCCTTTAAACGTTCATTTACTGCATCCTGCTTCGCAGTATCATGCATCTGGTCAACCACAGGATACTGGATGGAAATATTTCCCGAAGTATAAGTCTCCAGTTGTACATTAATACCTGTATAAGTCTCCTTAATTGTTTCACTTTCAGCAGTAGTTGTATTTTCCGTCACAGCCACTGTTTTTGCTGGTGTTTCCTGGGTAGTTGCCACTGCCTGGGTATGGATCGTAGAAAGATCCGTATCTGCTGGCGCACGGCCAAGGATCAGACCGATCGAAGCGGCGCCAATGACAACAGCCGTACCAACTGCACCTATAATGATTTTTTTACTGGTATCCATAAATGATCCCTCCTTTGTAGATTAATGTTCTCTCGGAATCTTTTTGTACTTGATTCTGTGGGAAGATTCTAAGAAAAATCACTCTGTAATCACATATTTATATTGCTTAAATATATTTTACCTTATTTTCATGGCCTCAGTTTGAAGAAATGTTTACGAATTTCTAAAGAAATCACAGTCATACATTTTCCGGTTCCTTCATATAGTATTAGAGCGTGTCAAAATATTTCTGTCACGCAGGATAAAAACAGGAGGACTGTAAAATGACATATCTTGAACTGATCGCTGCAATAGGCACTGTGCCAATGGATATGGCCCATATGTATTTTAACGGTAAGCTTACAGGAAAAGAACTGAAAAATGTGATTGGGAAAAAGAAAGCCGGATTGGTTGAGAACTTTGAATCACAATACGAAGAGAAAAGGCTGTACTAGTACAGAAAACTGCTGCAATAAAGAAAAAAACCTCGAAAACAGCGAACCTACGCCATTTTCAAGGTTTCTCCCTGCCAAGGGTGTAATGCCGGCGGCGGGACTTGAACCCGCACGCGGTTACCCGCAACAGATTTTGAGTCTGCATCGTCTGCCATTCCGACACGCCGGCTTACCTTCACAACGGTATTTATTCTAACATATGGTTTTCATTTTGGCAAGTAATTTTAGAAAAAAGACCGCATTGTTTTAGAAAAAAGACCACATTGAAAAAGCACTCCTTTTAGTGTATGATTGTATTTGGATTATGTTTTATTTTTGTGCAGCTATTCAGGCTGTAAAAGGAGGTGACTGCCATGACTTGCAGGGAGGCAGAACGTCTGGTCATGCCCTATATCAATGGCAGCATAACAGACGAAGAATTAAAGGCATTTGTAGAGCATATCGATCATTGTCCGGATTGCAGAGAGGAACTCGAGATATACTTTACAGTAGATGTAGGTATCCGCCAGCTAGATGAGGAATCCGGCACTTACAATATTAAAGGTGCCCTTGAAACTGCATTAGATGTTTCGCGGCAGAGGATACATACCCTGAATCTTTTACAAAATGCCATTTACGCAGTAAATACCCTTTGCTTCTGGTCTGTGTTTATGATATTTATCATGCAGGTACGTATCTGGAGCCAGACTGGATTCTGACAATAAACAAAGAAAAGGACTTATGTGATTATGAGCAATAAACTGGTACTCATCGACGGACACAGCATTTTAAACCGGGCATTTTACGGTGTTCCGGATCTGACAAATGCAGAAGGACTTCATACTAATGCAGTCTACGGTTTTTTAAATATCATGTTTAAAATACTGGAGGAGGAACGGGCCGACCATCTGGCTGTTGCCTTCGACTTGTCGGCACCTACTTTCCGTCACAAAATGTTTGATGCCTATAAAGGCACCAGAAAGCCAATGCCGGAAGAACTGCGGGAACAGGTTCCGTTAATGAAGGAAGCTCTCCAGGCTATGAATATCCCCATCCTGACGTTGGAAGGATATGAGGCTGATGATATTTTAGGAACTGTTGCAAAGCACTGCCAGGCAGAAGGTATTGAAGTTTCTATAGTTTCCGGAGACAGAGACCTTTTACAGCTGGCAGATGAGCATATTAAGATCCGTATTCCAAAGACCAGCCGTGGAACCACCAACATTTATGATTATTATCCGGATGATGTAAAGCGGGAATATCAGGTCACTCCAACGGAATTTATTGATGTAAAAGCTCTCATGGGAGATGCATCTGATAATATTCCTGGTGTACCTTCTATTGGAGAAAAAACAGCTACCAACCTGATCGTAACCTACGGTTCCATTGAAAACGCTTATGATCATGTATCAGAGATCAAGCCGCCAAGAGCCCAGAAGTCTCTGATGGAGCATTACGACATGGCCCAGATGAGCAAGGAGTTGGCGGCTATCTGTATTACCTGTCCTATCCCGTTTTCTTATGAAGATGCCCTAATCGGTAATCTGTATACACCAGAAGCATTTAAATTCATGAAACGAATGGAATTTAAGTCTATTTTAAACCGTTTTGATGCAGTTTCTATGAGTGGTGCTGAGGGAGAAGAAGAAAATATCCAGAAGCATTTTAAGGTAATTACTAATAAAAAAGAGGCAGAAAAGATCTTTAAGGCTGCTGCAAAATCCCCTGTTATCGGTCTGCAGCTGATCACAGGAAGTAAGGCTGCTGTTTTAGAAGAAGCAGAGCAGCTGACCTTTTCCTTTGATGCAGACGGAACGATAAAGTCCGGTAAAAAGGCAAAATCTGCATATCTTCCTGTAGCAGCACTTACTATCTGTACCGGACCAGAGGAGATTTTCTGTATCACAGTCACAGAAGGACAGATCACAGGTGAATGGCTCACAGAGGAGGTTAAGAAGCTTTGTGATGAAAATAGCAGTCATTCCATCTGGGTATTAGACCTTAAATCCATGCTTCCGTTATTAGATCTTACAGACCAGGTGCCTGTATATGACGCAGGAGTGGCAGGTTATCTTTTAAATCCATTAAAAGACACATATGGATATGATGATCTGGCGAGAGATTATCTTTCCATGACAATTCCATCACAAAACGAGCTGATCGGCAAAGGCAATCTTGGGGATTTTCTGGAAGTAGGAGATGATAAGGCAGTTATCTGCGCCTGCTATATGGGTTATATTGCATGGAAAGCAGCAGAGCCTTTAAAAAGCCGCTTAGAGCAGGAAGAGATGTATAAGCTGTACACAGAGATCGAAATGCCTCTGATCTACAGCTTATGGCATATGGAGCGGGAAGGCATCCTAGTAAAACGGGATAAATTAAAAGAATACGGCGATACCTTAAAGGTAGGTATTAAAAAGTTAGAAACGGAAATTTATACAGAAACGGGGAAAGAATTTAACATCAATTCTCCCAAACAGTTAGGTGAGATCCTCTTTGGTGAAATGCAGCTTCCGGGAGGCAAAAAGACCAAGACCGGCTATTCCACAGCAGCAGAAGTTTTAGAAAAACTGGCTCCTGAGCATCCGGTAGTACAGAAGATCCTTGATTACCGCCAGCTGACCAAGTTAAATTCTACCTATGCCGAGGGTCTTGCAGCTTATATCAGCGAGGATGGTCGTATCCATGGCAAGTTCAACCAGACCATTACTGCAACGGGGCGTATCAGCAGTACAGAACCAAATCTACAGAACATTCCGGTACGGATGGAACTTGGACGGCAGATACGAAAAGTATTTGTTCCAAAGGAAGGCTATGTATTTACTGATGCAGACTATTCACAGATCGAGCTGCGCATTTTAGCCCATATGTCAGGAGATGAGCGTCTGATCGAAGCTTACAGGGAATCCAGGGATATACATGCAACTACTGCATCCCAGGTATTTCATGTACCGTTAGAGGAAGTAACGCCTCTTCAGAGAAGAAATGCAAAGGCAGTTAATTTCGGCATCGTATATGGCATCAGTGCCTTTGGTCTCAGTGAAGACTTAAGTATTTCCCGAAAAGAAGCCAAAGAATATATTGAGCGTTACTTTGAGACATACCCTAAAGTAAAAGAATTTCTGGACAGTCTGGTAAAACAAGGCAAGGAACAAGGCTACGTGACCACATTATATGGCAGACGCAGACCGATCCCGGAATTTAAATCATCCAACTTTATGCAGCGCCAATTTGGAGAACGTGTAGCAATGAATTCACCGATCCAGGGAACAGCAGCTGATATTATGAAGATCGCCATGATCGCTGTGGACAGAGAACTGCGAAAGAGAGGCCTTTCTTCCCGCATTGTACTGCAGATCCACGATGAACTTCTCATTGAAACTGCAAACAATGAAGTAGAAGAAGTAAAAGAAATCCTTACAGATAAAATGAAGCACGCTGCTGATCTGCGGGTTTCTCTGGAAGTGGATGCAAAAACAGGTGATTCCTGGTTTGATGCAAAGTAGGTAACATGGATAAATGCGGATGCCATCTATAGATGGCATCCTGGCTGGAGAATTATTGAGGTGAAAGAACAATGCAGCAGGAAGGAAGATATCCGGTGATCGGACTGACAGGTGGAGTAGGCGCCGGAAAAAGTACTGTCCTGTCATTTTTACAGGAAAACTACGGATTTTACGTTATACAGGCTGATCTGATGGCCAGAAAGCTTATGGAGCCAGGAAAAGAAGCTTATAAGGCAGTATGCGATTTTTTAGGTCCTGTGATCTTACAGGAAAACGGTGAGATCGACCGGAAAATCATGGCCGACATTATTTTTAATGATCCAGCAAAAAGAGAGAAAATAGATCAGCTTACCCATCCTTTAGTCTGGAAAGCGATCCGCAAAGAAGCAGGTAAACATGCTGACCAGCCGGTAGTTATCGAAGCTGCTGTTCCTTCAAAAGATTTTCGTGACATCTGTGATAAAATGTGGTATCTTTATACATCAAGAGAGGTGCGTATCCGGCGTTTGAAAGAAAGCCGGGGTTATTCTGACAAAAAAGCAGAGAGCATTATGGCAAATCAGGCAACAGAAAGCGAGTTTAGAAGCTTCGCTGATGCCCAAATCGATAACAGCGGCTCTGAAGAAGAGACCAGAAAACAGATAGAAGCCCTTTTAGAAAAGGACAAAGATAAGGATAGCAAAATAACATGAGAATGGTAAGCATAGCGAGCGGCAGCAGCGGTAATTGTATTTACATAGGTTCAGATAATACACATCTTTTAGTAGATGCAGGCATCAGCAACAAAAGGATCCAGGAAGGTTTGAATGATATTGGACTGACTGGGTCTGACGTAACAGGCATTTTAGTGACCCATGAGCATTCAGATCATATTAAAGGACTGGGAGTTCTTTCCAGAAAGTATCATCTTCCTATTTACGGAACCAAAGAGACCTTGGATGAGATCGCAGCCTGTAAGACATTAGGTGTCTTTGATACCAGCCGTTTATCCCCTATTGAGCCGGATGTGGATTTTCAGATAGGTGATTTGACGGTAAAACCTTTTAAGATCGATCATGATGCAGTTGATCCTGTTGCTTACCGGGTGGAAAGCGGTTCTAAAGCAGTAGCAGTTGCCACAGATATGGGGCATTTTGACCAGTATACCATTGACCATCTTCAGAAACTGGATGCCCTTTTATTAGAATCCAACCATGATGTGCGCATGCTGGAGACAGGACCGTATCCTTATTATTTAAAACGCCGTATCCTTGGGGATCACGGACATTTATCCAATGAAAATGCAGGAAGATTGTTAAACAATATCCTTCATGATAACCTGAAAAAGATCTTCTTAGGTCATTTAAGCAAAGAAAATAATTATGCAGAACTGGCTTATGAGACAGTCCGCTTGGAAATTGACGAGGGAGACTGCCCATATGGAGCATCAGATTTCTCCATTTCTGTTGCATCCAGAGATAAAATGAGTGAGGTAATCTACTTATAACGGACCGGCTGTGTAAACTGGCTGTAAATCGTTTACCCACAGGGTTCGTATGTATATAAAAGAGAAGAGGAGATTGAAAAATGAGTAAGGCAATTATCACAGTAGTAGGAAAAGACACAGTAGGAATTATCGCAAAGGTATGTACTTATCTGGCAGAAAACCATGTAAACATCCTGGATATTTCCCAGACCATCGTACAGGACTATTTTAACATGATGATGATCGTGGATGTGACCAACATTGAAAAAACCTTTGGAGAGGTTGCAGATGAACTTGAAAAAGTTGGAGAAGAGATTGGCGTAACTGTAAAGATCCAGAGAGAAGAAATATTTACAAAAATGCATAGAATCTAATTTTGGAAGTATTCATGCCAAGGACTGTAGCAGATGACTTTTATTTATCGTTATTTCACCGTCAGGTAACATATCTGCTTACTAACATCTGAAAGGAAAAACAGGTTATGATTAATATATATGAAGTAAACGAAACCAACAATATGATCGAACATGAGAAGCTGGATGTGCGTACCATCACCATGGGTATCAGCCTTCTTGATTGTGCGGACAGTGATCTGGATGCTGTAAATGAGAAAATCTATAAAAAGATCACCACTCTGGCAAAAGACCTGGTTTCTACAGGAAAAGATATTGAAAGAGATTTTGGCATCCCTATTGTAAATAAGCGTATTTCCGTTACTCCTATCGCTTTAGTAGGAGGTTCTGCCTGCAAAAAGCCAGAAGATTTCGTTACCATAGCAAAGACTCTGGATAGAGCAGCAAAGGAAGTAGGAGTCAACTTTATCGGTGGCTATTCTGCTCTTGTAAGTAAGGGAATGACCACTGCTGATAAAAACCTGATCCTTTCTATCCCGGAAGCTTTAGCTACCACAGACCGTGTATGCAGCTCTATTAATGTAGGTTCTACAAAGACCGGTCTGAATATGGATGCAGTTGAGCTTATGGGCCGCATTGTAACAGAAACTGCCCAGGCAACTAAAGACAATGACTCCTTAGGCTGTGCCAAGTTAGTTGTATTTTGCAATGCGCCAGATGATAACCCATTTATGGCAGGCGCTTTCCATGGTGTAACAGAGGCAGATGCTATCATTAATGTAGGTGTCAGCGGACCTGGTGTTGTAAAAGTGGCTCTGGAAAAGGTAAGAGGTGAAAATTTTGAAGTCCTCTGTGAGACCATTAAAAAGACTGCTTTCAAAATCACCCGCGTAGGACAGCTGGTAGCACAGGAAGCTTCTAAACGTCTGGGCATCCCCTTTGGCATTATCGACCTTTCCTTAGCTCCTACACCGGCTGTAGGCGACAGTGTGGCTGAAATTCTGGAAGAGATCGGTCTGGAACGTGTAGGTGCACCTGGAACTACCGCAGCACTTGCCATGTTAAATGACCAGGTGAAAAAGGGCGGTGTTATGGCTTCTTCTTATGTAGGTGGTTTAAGTGGCGCATTTATCCCGGTCAGTGAAGATCAGGGAATGATCGATGCTGTAAGCCTGGGTGCACTTACCATTGAAAAGCTGGAAGCAATGACCTGTGTTTGCTCTGTAGGTCTTGATATGATCGCTATTCCTGGAGATACACCTTCCACAACCATTGCAGGCATTATTGCTGATGAAGCAGCTATAGGTATGGTAAACCAGAAGACCACAGCAGTCCGTCTGATCCCTGTTATCGGCAAAAAAGTGGGAGATACTGCTGAATTTGGCGGTCTTTTAGGTTATGCACCGATCATTCCGGTAAATACTTTCTCCTGTGAGAAATTCGTTACCAGAGGCGGACGTATCCCGGCTCCGATCCATAGCTTTAAGAACTAAAGGACACTGATTATAAACAAGGCATATATTTTATGAAATTATATCTTATCCGTCATGGGCGGCAGAACAGCCGCCTGTGCAATGTAAATGTTGATCTTTGTGAAGAGGGCTACCGTCAGGCAGCCCTTTTAGGCGAGCGGCTTTTTCCGAAAAATATCCAGGCTGTGTATTCCAGTGATCTGCTGCGTGCAATAGAAACCGCCCAGGCAGCTAATCTTTACTGGAATGTAGAGCACATGATCTGCCCGGAACTTCGTGAAATCGATTTTGGGGACATGGAAGGTCTTTCTGATACTGAGATTGCTGTGAAATATGCAGATTTTAAGAAAGAACAGGCGAAAATGGAAAGAGACCTTGCTTATCCAGGGGGAGAATGTGCCGCTGATGTGGTAAAACGGGCCGATCCGGTGCTAAAACAACTGGTAAAAACCGGCTATGAACGGGTTGCAGTAGTGACCCACGGGGGACTGATCCGGGTTATGGCTGCATACTATACAGGGATTCCTTTAAGCCGTTTCCGCATCCTTGGAAAGGAACTGGAAAACTGCAGCATTACAGAACTTAACTGGGACGAAAAAAATAAACGATTTACTTTAGAATGTTTTAATGATCATGCGCATTTGGACAAATATCCAGAGCTTTTAAGAAGCAGCTGGAAAGGATAAGAAAGGAACAGGGCAAAATGAAAAAAGGGATTATTTTTGATGTAGATGGAACACTATGGGATTCTGCAACCCAGGTAGCACAGTCCTGGCAGGTAGCAGCCGAAAAGCTGTTAAACAGGCCAAGGCCTATTACTCCGGATATGATCAGCCGGAATATGGGCAAAAATATGAAAGATTTTGGCGATGCCCTGTTCCCGGATCTTCCCGTAGAAAAACGGATGGAAGTAATGGCAGCCTGTATGAACTATGAAAACCAGTATCTTTTAGACCATCCGGGAACACTTTATCCAAATGCACGGGAAGTCCTTTCTGAACTTAGTAAAAAATATGAGCTGTTCATTGTCAGCAACTGTCAGAGCGGATATATTGAAGTGCTGATGGAAGCCTGTGACCTGAAACAATATATTACAGACATCGAATGTTACGGAAATACAAATCTGTCTAAAGCTGAAAATATTTCCCTTGTGATCCAGCGCAATCATCTGGATCGCAGCTTTTATCTGGGCGATACAGCTATGGATGCCCAGGCAGCAAAGGATGCCGGCATCCCCTTTGTCCATGCTGCATATGGCTTTGGAAAAGTAGAAGATCCCGAAGCAGTGATCCACGATCTTGCGCAGCTTGTACCGTTTGCAGAAACATTTTTCAAAGAAAACTAAAGGGGAGAAGAGAGATTTATGACAGAACTTAATGAACAGGCAAGACTGCGCCAGATATTGGAATTTTGCCTGGATAAAGATCTGGAACGCATCCTTTTAACCAATCCTGTAGATGCGTCAACATTTTCAAAGACAAAGATCCGTCCTCTTCTTTTAAAAGGTGAACTGATCTTTCAGGCAGAAGAACAGCGGGGTAAACAGGCATTTCACAAAAATTTAAACATAAACGAAGCCATTCTTTATGTGGAAAATTGTCTGGCTCACGATTTTCGCCAGGGCGAGATCACATCTGCCAAAGGCAAAGGAACCGTACTTGTAAGCAAAAAAGGAAAAATGACAGTAAAATTCAAACAACAGGCCCGGATCATTACTCAGAAGACCTTAGAACATAACCGCAAAAAGCAATATCTGCTTCCGGAAGGCACACCTGTCCCGTTTTTAGTGGACCTGGGTGTTATGACAAAAGAGGGACAGATCGTTCACAGTCGTTACGACAAGTACCGCCAGATCAACCGTTTTTTAGAGTTTATTGAAGATATTCTGCCTCAATTAGACAAACACAAGGAAAATATCATCATTGATTTTGGCTGCGGAAAGTCTTACCTTACTTTCGCCATGTATTATTACCTGAAGGAATTAAAAGGATATCCGGTACGCATCATTGGACTTGACCTGAAGGAAGAAGTGATACGCCATTGTAGTGAACTGTCTATCCGCTATGGCTATGATAAGTTAAGCTTTACCTGCGGAGACATTGCCTCTTATGAAGGAGTAGACCATGTAGATATGGTGGTTACTTTGCACGCCTGTGACCTGGCAACAGATTATGCACTGGAAAAGGCAGTTGGCTGGGATGCAAAGGTTATTTTATCTGTTCCCTGTTGTCAGCATGAATTAAATAAGCAGATCAAAAATCCCTTGCTGCAGCCGGTTCTGGAATATGGTCTTATTAAAGAAAGAATGGCGGCTCTTTACACAGATGCTATCCGTGCCCAGATATTAGAGTACACTGGCTACAATACCCAGATCCTGGAATTCATTGATATGGAGCATACTCCGAAAAATATCCTTTTGCGTGCTGTTTCCAGAAAGAAAAATGAAATAAGTCCGGCAGAAGAAGAAAAACGCCAAAAAGCAGGAGAGCAGGTAAAGGAACTGATCCGTTTTTTACATGCTGATCCGGCGATTGTACGGCTTTTAGCACCGGAACTTGATCCATCTGCTAAATAATACAGATAGGCTGCGTGTACTCATTTCGCACCGGCTGTCCGGTTTTTGAAGCCAGAATGCTTTGACGTACATGGGAAGCATACAGATCCTGTTCAAACATCAATTTTGCAGTATCAGAAAGCATCCTGGATGCATCGGCAGTCTTTGTGACTAATGGTATCCGGGTATGCTTTTTTATTTCCCCTAAAAGAGCTGCTTTGTTCTTTCGGAAACCTAAAATACGGGCATAAGGGGCATATCCTGCTTCTTTTCCGGCAGATACCATTTCATCTGTGATCCCTAAAAGAATGTGCAGAAGGCAGCGGCTGATACGTGTGTAGGTATACTGCCTTGTTTTTAACTGGAAAATGCGTTTTTCAAAGCTTTCCTGATCATAGAGAACATGTTCTAAGCGGTCGGACAGATCTTTGGAAACATCTGAAAAAACGGAAAAAGGAATATGATTCCGGTTTAAGGTCAGAAGACGGTAATTTAACAGGTCGGACAAGTCATTGGCCTGTAAAGGAAGCTCTTCCCTGAAAAGATACTGTATTTCTTCCGGAATCTGGGAGAGGAAAGAAGTATCTGTTCCGGCTTTTGCAAAAATCCCTTTTCGGATAGCAGAGGCAGAAGCCATTTCTCCGTCTAAGTCCTCGCTGTGATAACCATTTCCTTTTCTTTTGACAGTAACCGGCGTAATGGAGCTTCCTCTTCTTAATAATGCTTTGCAATATTCCACGCCTAACAGGTTATTTGGCGTTTCTAAAAGAGATATGATCTCTTTACTGTCCTTTGTCCCTTCATGATAAGACAATTCTGCATTTAAGGCAAAGGCTCTTGCCTGAGGCCAGGAAAGACCATTTTGCAGACCTTCTTTTAATTTTCCTGAAAACGCAGCAGACTCTTTTCCAAGGATCTTTGCAGCTTTCATAAAATTCTTACTTTGACCCAGCTCACTGCCAAAACAAAGATGGGTCACTACCCCCAGATTATCAAGAAGAGCTACTGAACCGGCGGCAAAATCCTCGGCGCTGCTGACTGCGAAAATAGACGGAATCTCCAGCACCAGATCTGCACCGCTTAAAAGAGCCATTTTTGTGCGAAGATATTTGCTGAAAACAGATACTTCACCGCGTTGGACAAAATCACCGCTTATAACAGCTACACAGTAATCGCAGTCTGTGAGCTTTCTGGCTTCCATGATCTGATAAGCATGACCATTATGAAACGGATTATATTCAGCTACAATCCCGGTTACATTCATCTTCATTCCCTGTTTATTCTCCTATTATTTCTATATTTATGATATCATTATACTTGTGGACTGCAGATTCGTCTACCAGTACATTGTTTCAAAAACGATGTACTATGTCTTAAAAACAGGACACAGAATATACACAATTACATCACAATTATGTCAAAAAGGAAAGGTATATTGTAGTCATCAAAAGGAAAGAAAAACAAAAGATCCAATTGATATTTAAATGAAAGCTTATATAGAAGCACCTGAAAGGAGCGTTTTAGTATGTACGAAGAAGATAGCGAAAACAAGATAGATAAAAGAACAGAGATCATGGATGATGTAGATGAACATGAAGGTGAATGCAGGCAGCAGTCTTCACATGATGCTCAGGATGTAAACTGGACTACACCAAACCGCACTAGTTGCCCAGAAGATCATGCTCCGGAAAAAAATACATCCGGCAGAGCTTCTGAAGAGAGGACATTCCCTGAAAAATCTGCTTCTGAGAGAAAGACCCAGTGGCAGGAAAGCAGACAGCAGGCGCCAGGCAGAGAAAAAACTTACAGAAATGAATATCGTAATGAGTACCGTGAAGCACCTCAGACGCCAAAACGCAAAAACAGCTGGGTCAGAAAAGCCGCTGGTATCACAGCAGCTGCCGTCCTCTTTGGAACAGTTGCAGGCGGTGTGATGACAGGAGTAAATTATGTAGGAGCCCGTCTTACAGGTCTTTCTGATATAACAGCTTCTGCATCAGCAGAAACAGAAGGCACCACAACAGCGCAGATACCGGAAACAAAAGCAGCTTCTGATGGACAGAGTACCACACCTGTATCTACGGTAACGGATGTTTCTTCTATTGCAGAAAAAGCAATGCCTTCGCTGGTAGCCATCAACGATACGATGACTGTTGAACAGAACAATTTCTTTGGTATGCCTCAGACTTATCAGGCACAAAGCAGTGGCTCCGGTATTATTGTTGGACAGAATGATACAGAACTTCTGGTCGCTACTAATAATCATGTTGTTTCCGGTGCAACAGATATGAAGGTTACATTTACAGACAGCACACAGGTAGCTGCAGCAGTAAAAGGTACAGATTCTGCAACAGATCTGGCGATCATTGCAGTAAAGCTTTCTGATATCCCATCTGATACCATGAGCAAGATCAAAGTGGCAACCTTAGGTGATTCTGACAATGTAAAAGTGGGAGAGCAGGTTATTGCTATAGGTAATGCCCTTGGATATGGACAATCACTGACCGTTGGCTATATCAGCGCCTTAGACCGTGAGATCACAGATGAAAATGGTATCCAGCACACGTACATCCAGACAGATGCAGCTATCAATCCTGGCAACAGCGGCGGTGCACTTCTTGATTTAAACGGCAATGTGATCGGTATCAATGCTGCAAAGAACGCATCTACAGAAGTAGAAGGTATGGGATTTGCAATCCCGATTTCAAAAGCCCAGGAAATTTTAAATAACCTGATGACTAAAAAGACCAGAGAAGCTGTGGATGAAAGTGCACAGGGCTATCTGGGGATCCAGGGAACTAATATTGATGCAAATGCCTCTAAGGAATATGGTATGCCAGTTGGTATTTATGTATACAAGATTGTTGAAGGCGGAGCAGCAGCAAACTCTGACTTAAAGGAAAAGGACATCATTACAAAATTTGATGGACAGTCTGTTACTAACATGGAAGAATTAAAGCAGATGCTCACTTACTATGAAGGCGGTTCCACGGTTGAACTAACTGTACAGTCCCTTGTAAATGGAGCTTACGTGGAGCATAACGTACAGATCACATTAGGAACAAAGCCGGCATCTAATTCATAAAATAAAGAAGATGCTTTGCCCTGATCAGGCAGATGCATTAGAAAAATATTAAAAATATTAGAAATAATAGAAAAACAGGCATCGGAGAGAAATTTCGGTGCCTGTTTTCTTATTTATATGCTATACTATAATAAGTGTATGAAAAAGCAGGTGGCTGCGACAGCAGAGTCCGTAAGCTGTCTCTTATACACATCTCCGAGCCCACGAGACGGAGCTACATCTCGTA